>JAEYWA010000023.1 GCA_023431385.1 Bacillota bacterium
ATAATTCTTCTGTCACTATCTGATAGAACAATATCGCAAACCTTTTTTATTTGTTCAGCATTAGCAAGTGATGTTCCGCCAAATTTTGCTACTTTCATGTTGCTTCCTCCATCCATAATAACTTATAATTTTTATACTTGACAGGAGTTATCAAAATAGTGTGCCGGTCATACAAGAAATATTTAAAAGCTATAATAAGCAGCCGACCATGGGCCGGCTTAAGTTCGCTTTTAATCTGCACTTTTTACTATTATGAGATATCTCCCAGTATTCTCTTACTGGAATCTTAATGCATAAGCTTAATTAAGCTCCATCAACCTCTTCAAGGATGCTCCCCTGTTGCTATTGAACGGCGGGGATTTATCTCCTATTTATTTCTCATAAATTATACAAAAAAACATTATATATGGCAATAAGTATTTGTAATATAAGTAATTATAATGTATGATATTTATTGTTTAATTGATACAGGTTTAAGGTTTATACTATTACATATAATAACAAGTATGCATTAGCGTTGGAGGATTTTTTGTGGATTTAAAGGAGTTTGACTACTATTTGCCCGAAGAGCTTATAGCTCAGCACCCGTTGGAAAGAAGAGATATGTCGAGATTAATGGTGCTTGACAGAGAATCGGGAGAAATTAATCATAAATTGTTTAAAGATGTTGTAGATTACTTTAGTGAAGGCGACTGCCTGGTATTAAATAATACTAGAGTAATACCTGCCAGACTTCTTGGTGAAAAGGAAGGCAGTGGAGGAAAAATTGAGTTTGTCCTTCTAAATAGGGTCAGCGGAGACAATTGGGAGGTAATCCTCAGACCAGGTAAAAAAGCAAAGCCCGGAGCACGGTTCATTTTCGGCAACGGCGAGCTTAAGGCTGAAATACTTGAGGTACTGGAGGAAGGAAACAGGCTTGTAAGGTTTATATACGAAGGCGTTTTTGAGGAGATACTGGATACGGTAGGGATAATGCCTCTGCCGCCGTATATTACTGAGAAGCTTGAAGATCCTGAGCGGTATCAGACTGTCTATGCAAAATATAATGGTTCAGCGGCGGCACCTACTGCCGGCCTGCATTTTACGCAGGAACTGCTGCAAACCTTAAAAAACAAAGGAGTTACTATCGCATATGTTATGCTTCATGTTGGGCTTGGGACCTTCAGACCGGTTAAGGTTGAAGACATTACCCAACATAAAATGCACTCTGAATATTATTCTATCGGACAGGAAGCCTGTGATGCAATTAACACTGCGAAAAGAAACGGAAAGAAGGTTGTGGCTGTAGGGACTACCAGTTGCAGAGTGCTGGAGACTGTGGGTAAGAATAATGAAGGGAAACTAATACCCGCTGACGGATGGACTGACATTTTCATATATCCGGGCTACAGCTTCAAAATTGTGGACAGCCTTATTACAAATTTCCATCTGCCTGAGTCAACATTGATAATGCTGGTAAGCTCTCTGGCCGGGAGGGAAAAGGTTTTAAATGCCTATGAGGTTGCAGTCAGGGAACGCTACAGATTTTTCAGCTTTGGAGATGCAATGTTTATTAAGTAGTCAGCAGTCAGAGGACAGAACTCAGTAGTCATAAATTAGAGGTGTTTGAGTTAAGAATACAAGAAGGATACGTCATTTAATAATTAGCTCATTACAAAGAAATATTTAAAGCAAACGGAAGGATTATAGATATGGCAGCAGTTACTTACGAACTCATAAAAACCTGTAAGCAGACCGGGGCAAGGCTGGGCAGGGTTCATACTCCCCACGGTTCCATTGACACTCCAGTATTCATGCCTGTCGGTACGCTGGCTACCGTTAAAGGAATGTCACCGGAGGAATTAAAGGAAATAGAAGCAAAAATTATTTTAAGCAATACCTATCACTGCTATCTCAGACCCGGTCAGGATATAGTAAAACAGGCTGGTGGTCTACATGGTTTTATGAACTGGGACAGGCCAATACTCACAGACAGTGGTGGGTTTCAGGTGTTCAGTCTAAGTAGTTTGAGAAAAATTAACGAGGAGGGTGTAACCTTCAGATCTCATCTGGACGGTTCAAAACACATTTTCACACCTGAGTCGGTTATGGGAATAGAAAACGACCTTGGAGCAGACATAATAATGGCTTTTGATGAATGTGCACCTTATCCTGCAGAATATGATTATGTCAAGAAGTCTATGGAAAGAACCACTCGTTGGGCTAAGAGATGTAAGGATGCACATACTAATACTGAAAAACAGTCCTTGTTTGGTATTGTTCAGGGTGGAATGTACAAGGATTTGAGAATCGAAAGTGCAAAGCAGCTCAATGAACTTGAATTCCCGGGTTATGCAATCGGAGGGCTAAGTGTCGGTGAACCGGCTGAAATTATGTACGAGGTTCTGGATTATACTGCTCCACTGTTACCTGCTGACAAGCCGAGGTATCTGATGGGAGTCGGTTCTCCTGACTATTTAATAGAAGGAGCAATCAGGGGTATAGATATGTTTGATTGTGTACTTCCGACCCGAATAGGCCGAAACGGAACAGTTATGACAAGTCAGGGCAGGGTAATAATCCGTGATGCGAAATACGCCAGAGACTTTTCAAAATTGGACCCTGAATGCGATTGTTATGTATGTCGTAACTATTCAAGAGCGTATATAAGACATTTGCTTAAATGCGGCGAGTTATTGGGGTTAAGATTGACCACCTGGCACAACTTATATTTCTTAATTAACTTGATGAAACTGGTAAGACAAGCTATAATTGATGATAGACTGGGTAGTTTCAGAGATGATTTCTATTATAAATATGGCTACTCAAAGAAATAGAACTGCTCAATATGGATTAATACAGTAAAGCTGTGTTAAATATAAAAATTAAACGGAGGTTTATAATTTATGGAACAAACACTGGTTGGATTTATCTTACCAATGGTATTGGTATTCGGACTAATGTATGTAATGCTTATTCTCCCACAGAAGAAAAAGGAAAAGAAGACAAAAGAGTTGCTTAATTCCTTGCAGGTAGGATGGGATGTTACATCTATAGGCGGAATTTGTGGAAAAATAGTTAATATTAAAGATGACGAAATAACTATCGAAACCAGCGTAGAAAAGACAAAAATTGTTGTTAGGAGATGGGCAGTAAAGGATGTTGTTAAGCCTGTAGAAGCCTAAAAATTAACTGACAAATTATATTACAGCTTGTTCTAAGCAGCCGGCCACAAAAATAAGATATATAGAAAGATTAATATATTTATTTTTTGGAGGTACAATTATTATGGCCGGACAGACACCTGGATTAAAAAAGCAGCTCGATGAACATGTAAATTTCCTAAGGGTAATGAAGGGTTTAATTTTATCATTTCTCATAACTCTTCCATGTTTTCTGGGCTTCGCTTTATTTTTGACTTACACGGATTTTCCTGAAAAATATACTTTTATTGCGGTGCTTATAACTACTATAATAAGTGTTCTGACAGCGTCTGCTTACTCCACCAAAAATGTAAAAAGTAAAGGCTGGATAAATGGTTGCGCTGTTGGAGTCTTATATGTGGCGGTGCTTTATCTTGCCAGCAGTATAGTTTTCATGAATTTTGCAGTTGATGTACAGGTACTCCTGACCGTTATAATAGGTGCCATAGTAGGCTGCCTGGGTGGAATCTTTGGAATCAATCTCCGTTAGGTTTGGTAACAATATCGACGGTGTTATAGCTTTACAAATTTTACCTTTTCAAACGATTTGAAATATGCTATAATCTGCTAAGAAAATTTATAAGGGGGACTAAAGAGATGAAACACATTAAGACTATAAACAGCGCTACTTTAAAAGAAAGTCTTTCTCATGGTGGCTGTGGAGAATGTCAGACTTCATGCCAGTCAGCATGCAAAACATCATGTACTGTTGCAAACCAAAGCTGCGAAAAGAAGTAATGAACATAAGATTATACTTAAATATTAGATCATAAAGGTGAAAGGTGTTTACTCAAACACTTTTCACTTTTTTATGGAGAAACCTGTTAGAATGGAGTTAAAAATGATTCACAAGTACAAAATGTATGATACAAACATAGTCATGGATATAAACAGTGGAGCAGTCCATATTTTTGATGATACTGCTTATGATATTGTTGATTCCTATAAGACCATGAGTAAAGAGCAGATTTTGGAAACCTTAAAGACAAAATACGATGAACAGGAAATAGCAGACGCTTACAGTGAGGTTTCAGACCTGGAATCACAGGGATTGCTTTTTAGTGAGGATTCATATTCCGATGCTATTGCCAACTGGGAAAGAAAGCCTGTAGTTAAGGCATTGTGTTTACATATTTGCCATGACTGCAATTTGCGCTGTAAGTACTGTTTTGCCTCAACAGGCAGTTTTGGCGGGCATAGAACCATGATGGACGTTGAAACCGGTAAAAAGGCCATTGATTTTCTTATTGAAAAATCAGTCGGAAGGCGAAACCTGGAGGTAGACTTCTTCGGAGGTGAACCTCTTATGAACTTTGGCGTAGTAAAGGAAATAGTTGAGTATGCGAGAATCAGAGAGAAGGAAACTGGTAAGAATTTCAGATTTACATTAACAACAAATGCATTATTATTAAATGAAGACAATAAAGATTTTATTAATAAAAATATGCATAATGTGGTCCTAAGTATCGATGGCAGATGTGAAACCAATGACAGAATGAGACCACGGATTGACGGCTCGGGAACATATAACAGTATTCTTCCAAAAATAATGGATATGGCCGAATCCAGAGATCAGGATAATTATTATGTAAGAGGTACATTTACCAGAGAAAATCTTGACTTTTCAGAAGATGTTCTTCATCTGGCAGACCTTGGTTTTAAGCAGGTTTCAGTGGAACCGGTAGTCGCCGCGAGAGATTCCGGCTATGATATCCGGGAACAGGACCTGGAGAAGCTTTATTCTGAATATGAGAAACTTGCTTATGAATATGTAAAGAGGGGAAAGGAAGACAACGGTTTTAATTTCTTTCACTTTATGATAGATCTTCAGCAGGGGCCTTGTGTCATTAAAAGACTTGGCGGTTGCGGTTCAGGCCATGAGTATCTGGCGGTAACTCCTGAAGGGGACCTTTATCCATGTCATCAGTTTGTAGGAGATGAAAAGTTCAAAATGGGTAATGTACACCAGGGCGAGTTCAATACAAGCTCTCAAAAAGATTTTCAGAAGTCAAATGTATATACAAAGCAGGATTGCCTGGAGTGCTGGGCTAAATTTTATTGCAGCGGTGGCTGTGCAGCAAATGCTTATCAATTTAATAACGACATCAATGTTCCGTACAAAATAGGCTGTGAACTTGAAAAGAAAAGAGTCGAATGTGCTATCTGGATTAAGACTCAAGAATAGAAGGGGTAAACATTGTGATTAGAGATTTTAACAACATTACACCAAGAATTGATGCAACTGCCTTTGTGGCGCCGAACAGCACTGTAATAGGAGATGTTGTACTGGGAGAAAACACTACTGTTTGGTACAACGCAGTTTTGAGAGGGGATATAGACAGCATAGTTGTAGGTGACAACTCCAACATACAGGAGGGCTGTATACTCCATTGCAAGAAAGGTGCCGATGTAAAAATAGGCTCACATGTTACTGTTGGACATGGGGCAATTTTACACAGCTGCCATATCGGTAATAATACGCTTATAGGAATGGGAGCAATAGTACTTGATGATTCAGTTGTAGGAAATAATTGCCTGGTTGCAGCTGGTAGTGTGATAACTCCCAGAACAAAAATACCTGATGGAAGTTTGATTGCCGGAAGTCCTGCTGTAGTAAAGAGAGTATTATCTGAGCAGGAAATTGAAGAGATTAAGCACAATGCTAATGAGTATATAAGCCTGTTGAAATACTACAAATAAGTAAAAGTACTGATTTACATTACTCATCTGCACTAATGTGAGATAGTATTTGTTAGATTTTGTAGTGTCAACGTATTATTCCTGAAATTAGTTGTAAATTTCTAGTGAATTAAGTGATTAATTTATTGACTAGCATTTTTCTTAGAGATATAATGGCGTAGTGGAATGAATCTTTGCCGCTGTTACAGTCTGCAAAATCAATCCTTATTTTATGCAAAAAATTTTAGATTCATTACTAAAATTAAGGGGGAATTCTTTCAAATGAGAGCAAGCAACGCGGTTAAATTTTTCTCGATATTAATTATCACCGGAATTTTAACCTGGATAGCAGCTTTTGGTTCTATTCTGGGATTTGATATACGAGGTATTCGTGACATCCGTACGGG
>JAEYWA010000095.1 GCA_023431385.1 Bacillota bacterium
CTTTTAAGTTTTGACTGAATATCACCTGTACTTTGGCAGTCCTGCATCAACAGACTAACCAGTTCCATTTCCTTGTCCGTAAGAATTTTCTTTGACTGTCTCATTTTCATAACCTCCGTTTTGTTTATTATGGAGATTATTTACATTTACACGGATTAATATTCAGCCTCCGATTTGACTATCTGTAGTATGCCCTCATAAATGACAGGCTGTCAATCAAATATGTTGACAGCCTGTCAAATTAATTAGTTTAGATATTCATTTAGCTATCTATGATTTGAGATACACTATCCTCTAACCAATTAAAATTTTTTAAGAAGTTGATTATATCGATAGCCTTAGTAGCTTTCCACCAGTTTTCACTAATGGCAAACTCCCTTGGGTATTTTTCTATATTCTCAAACCAGCTCCAGTTTATATTCCAAACACCATTTTGTGGTCTTGTAGTAGTAAGATAGTCTAGTTCTGTTTGAACAATGTCCTCATTTTCCTCATAAAATATACTATCGGGGGATTTAATATAGTCGGAGGGCCTGCGTGTATAGTATAACCATTTTGTGGTATCCCTCTCTATGGAATTATATACAAGTTTTTTAATTTTTGAAGTGAGGGACTTGAGGTCGAAAGGCTCCTTCAAGCCGGCTTGTTCAACTGTGTCAAGCAAAACGCAAAATCCTCCCAGGCCCATGTCACCATATTCATTGGTTGTGTTGAGTCTATCAAAAATCCTATGGCTGAATAATATGGCTTTATTGAACAGCTCCGATTTTTTATCCGCATATTTAAGTATGAAACTTGCTATTTGAGCTGTCAAACCTATCCCCTCAGTCAAGTTTGCTTCCATATTGTATGTCCACCAAGGCGCATGAGCATAATCATCATTTGAAGGAATATTGAAATACCATCCATTCTCAGAGTAATAGACAGTGTTGTTAAAGAACTCAAATATTCCTTTTACCATCGGATGATTTTTATCATTGATGCTAATACTATCTAAAATATCCGCTGTGCGTAAAGTAGTATATGGGGAAGAATTAGGATTCCAGCTGTCAGCTTCAAGAGCTCTTCCAAATCCTCCATCCTCGTTCTGATAAAACGATAACGCAGATAGAACGGCCTCTTTACTTCCATTCTCAAAGTGATACTGCCATATTGCCAATTCAAGTTGCCTTGCATTACGATACATCCAGGACCTTATTTGTTTAAAATCCTCTAATGATAATTTTTGCATAAATACCACCACTCCAATACATATTTATAGAATATTAGAATCTTTAGAATCATTATTACTAAAAACGGTTGTAACCACTTCAATTCATACGAATGCTATATAAACAGACACCACCAAACGCCGTATTTATCTATTAATTCCACACCACATGGGCTGAAAAACAATTCACCAAAAGGAGTAATGATTTCACTGCCATCAAGCATGGTCTCGTATGCTTTACGTACCCTGTCCTCTTGTCCTTTACCAAACTGAATACAAAACTGCATTGTATTGCCTGTAAGCCTATTTTTGCCGCCGGCACGGGTTGCGTCATGTGCTTCACCGACAGCAATGGCTTGTCCCAACACATCCAGCTCTCTATGAATGACCGTACCATTTTCATCTACATCCTGACAACCAATATTGGCGTTAAAGGCCTTTTTGTAAAACTCGAATGCTTCATCGCTTCCCTTGACGTAAATTTGTAGTATTGACCTCAACATATGTAATCCTTTCTTGTGTCAGATAATATTAATTTTTCTACCTCCTGATACCGACTATTTACTTAATTAACTTAGAAGCAATCCAACTTCAGATTTTAATATATAATATCATTTATTGTATTGTTTGTATTGTAATAATTCGACATAACCATTTCTTTTAGTGCAAACTTTCTTGCACCTGTGGGAGAAAGAGTATGAAATTTTTTGAAATCATTAATCAGGTGAGATTGGTCGGTATAGCCATATTTGCAGACACCGTCCTGGATATTGAAGTTTTTATTTAATAAAATATCGTTCCATAGATATTGGTACCTGACCAGACTGGAGAATTTCTTCGGCGAAACGCCTAAATATTCCAAAAATAGTCTTTCCAATTGTCTCTGACTGATAGATGAATAGCCTGAAATATCAGATATGCTCGAGGTACCTTTGGATTCCAATATCTTATATATGGCATTCATAACATTGTTATTTTGCTTATTCAAATTTAGCTTCTTAAGGAGAAACTGTTCAGCTTTTCCCACTCTATCAATAATTGTGGTATTGCTAAGCATTATGTCTTGTAGTTCATACTTAAAGTTATTAAAATAAGCATCGGCCTCTGCAAAAGCGTTTAGGGTATTTTTGGAAGACTCGTCAGAGAATAGTGGTATAGCCCAGCTGTAGAACCTAATGGCAAAGCAGGAACCCCTCGGATTAGCAGTCAGAGGAACGTCTTTAAAGGTATTATCACTTATTCCTGCAAAAAGGGCATTAATCCTGTTTTTATTCAAATCGAGTTCAATAATAATATCCATGCAGGTATCAGGTATTACCAGCTTATTTTTAACAGGCATTGTCAAGACACCTGTTATGAGGTTCGGTGTACCCCAAAAACAGCGTACAAAGGGCTTTAACGCTTCACACGGCTGTAGCTCAATATAAGTTTCATCAATTAAAAACGGTTGGGCAGTAATAGGCTGATAAATGCTATTAAGCTTGAACATTGCAATATCCTCAATAATTTGTAAAATAATATTTGATACCATTAATGTAATGACTATTTGTAGTCTTTAATTTAAGACATTAAATGCTATCTAAGGAGAACATATTGGCGTTTCTAATCCAGCCTTGGATTTCTGTAATTAATATCATGTAATGTAAAAATATTATCACTGAAAATAATTAAAAGTCAATTGTCACAAGGAATTTAACATTATTGAATTAGGCCACGAAGGTGTCGGAGACAGGCATTACGTTATATTTGGGAATATGGACATTAAGGCATAATTTCTAAAATTACTGATACAAAAACATTGCCGGAATAACCCGGCAACGTTTTTGATCTAACGGTTTTAATCATTCTGGTTAGTATTGATGTAGCGAAGAATTTGCTCGTCTATTCTGCGTACAAGTGAATAAGTGTAGGGAGTAAAGCATCTGCCCCAGAAGTTTTTAGCTTGGGGATTAATTGATTCATAGTCTACACCGCAAAGAGGGTAGCCGTTTTCTGAAAGCCAATGCTGAACGATATTTAAAAGTGCTGAGCCTACACCATTTCCTCGTTCACTCTCCATAATAAAAGAATCCTGTATATTCATAACAGAGCTGTGACAAGAAATAAAGCTTTCTGCTTCAGTGCAAAGCCTCATTATCCCGATAGGCTTGCTGTCTCGTAAGGCTACCCACTCATGATTACCCTCTTGTGATATCCAGTCCTTATGTTCTTCTACTGGGTCGAAATCACTCCTTGGCATAAATACAGGGGAACGCCTGTAATAATTATTATGCTGAATATGTATATCTGAAAGTATGTCAGCATCCTCAACTGTGGCTTTCCTGATTTCAATACCCGAAGGAGAACTATTGAGGGAAGCTGGAAGCCCGATAGCAGAGGTTTGTCGAATTGAATCAATACATCTAAGACCGAAGCCCTGCCAGAACCACATATCTACCAGCTCCTTATCATGGGTAAATACCGTGACAGCATGGGTCATTAATTCCTCTTTCACCCACAGTTCTGCTGCATATCTATAAAGCTCCGAATAAAGAGACAAGCCGTATTCGGGCTTCACACCATGTCCAAAGAGAGGACAATAGATTCCTTTACATTTTCCAAAGAAATTATCAACTTTGAAGCCCGAGATAAAGCCTGCAAACTTGTTATTCAATAGAGCAGCATAGCCACTGCCGTTCTCAAACAAATACTTAATTGAATCTCTTATTAAATTGCTGAAGCCCTCATCCGGCAAATAGGGAATAGACTGCCTTTCTTTAATATACGCAATTAAAACCATATCCAGTGCTTCATCAATATAATCTATTTTTACTTGGACAAAATTGAATTTATTGTTCATATTACTCTAGACCTCCAAAACTTTAATTCGATTATTAGTTTTTTTCATAATAAATAAAAGCATATTGAAATGATAACCCACTAACAGATGGTATCCGAGTACACAAAATAAACCTTTTGAAACAGGCCTTTTTAGTTACTTAAATACCATCTTAACAGCTTAAGGATTTAATCACTCAATACGCTCCTGAAAATTTATATAGAATATAATCTCATATTAACAGTATATGGCAGTTAAGTCAATTTCGATGTGAGTGCGTCGTGTTATTTTGCCATTTATGGGAATAATAAAACTGTAGTAATAAAAAACTGGAAGGATATCAGGAAAGGAAAAAAGCATGAGGCAAAGAAGATGGAATAATTCTGATGTAGCTATTACCCATAACAGTGATGAGGCAGCCGCCATAAAGCAAGCTGTTGAGCTGCTTCAAATAACTTCTGACGTTAAAAATAATGATATCGTAGTGATAACACCTAACTGGGTGAATAACAGACTGCCGGACTCTGCTACTGTTGTTGGGCCCGAAAGCCTGAGACAGATTATAAGGATTTTCAAAGACAGAAATCCCGGGAGAATTGTTGTTGCTACCGGAACAGCAGACGGCGAGACAAAGGCTGTAATGGAGTCTGTTGGCTTTGGCAAGATTATTTCAGAAGAAGGTGTCGAATTCATAGACCTGAATCATGGACCTTTTGTTAGAATTAATCTGAATCACTCAATAGTACCTGCAACAAATTTAAATAAACTGTTTGAGGAAGTAACCATATTGGTCTCATTTACTCAGCTGAAGCAGCACGAGGAGGCCACAATGTCAGCAGCAATAAAAAACATTGCTCTGGGGTGGCCTCCGGCTGATGAACACGGGCAGCCCAAGAAGAAGCTGGGAATACACACAGAACTGCATGGCTTTATATCTGCGATGGCCGGGCAAATTCCCATAGATCTGTCCATTGTCAGCGCCAGTCCTGCAATGATAGGAACTGGTCCGTCAAAAGGGATTGCCCGGCATACAGGGCTGGTTATAGCCGGCTGCGATCCGGTTGCAACTGATACCCTTGGAGCAAGACTGTTAGGATTTAAACCCCAGGCCATAAGGTATCTTTTTGAGTGCAGCAACCAGAAAATAGGTGAAAGCGTCATTGAAAATATAAGTATTGCAGGCATACCGCTTGTTGAAGCTGAAAACATATTCAGCCGGACAGCCTATGGTGATGGATTGGCTGTTGATAGCCCCAAATAAGCTATTCCAGCTCGGAGCTCATAAAAATTTACCATGCT
Organism: Bacillota bacterium; assembly: GCA_023431385.1. Taxonomy (GTDB): domain Bacteria; phylum Bacillota; class Clostridia; order Acetivibrionales; family DSM-1351; genus Ruminiclostridium. The sequence continues at coordinate 5,328 of JAEYWA010000095.1, forward strand.
GATCTGAGAATGAATTTTCCATGAATAAATTCATAGACAAATTTTATGTAACCTGGGCGCTAAATTGCACAGAGAGAAATAGTAAAAGACCGATTAATATGGAGACATTAATCGGTCTTTAGCTTCATGTAAAGTAAAACAAATATTATTATCTGAACTCCTTGGCCAGTGCTTCAAAAGCAGGCAGGGAGTTTTTGATAGTTTCAAGACTTACACAGTATGCAATACGGAAGTGGCCGGGAGCCCCGAAGCCTGAGCCGGGAACTACAAGTAAATTGTACTTCAGGGCCCTGTTTTTAAATTCTACATCATCGGTAATAAGAGCCTTAGGGAACAGATAGAAAGCACCATCAGGTTTAACACATTCATATCCAAAGCTGGTAAGGCCATTATAAAGCAAATCTCTTCTTTCCTTGTAAATATCTATATCCACAGAGGCATCAATAGATTTTGCAATAACCTTTTGGAACAGGGCAGGTGCATTTACATAACCTAAAACTCTGTTACAGTATATCAGACCGCCCATCAGGGTTTCAATGTCCTCTGCTTCAGGGCTAGTAGCTATATAACCCATACGTTCACCCGGTAGAGAAAGGGACTTACTGAAACAATCAATCATAATGGAATTTCTGTATATTGTTAATATGTTCGGTACTTCAACATCATAGACCAGCTTCCTGTAAGGCTCATCCGAAATGATGTAAATAGTATGCCCGTATTCTCTTCCTTTTTCCTCGAGAACCTTGGCGATAGCCTTTAAAATATCTGCTCCGTAAACAACACCGGTAGGGTTATTTGGTGTATTTATAAGGACTGCTTTTGTGTTCGGAGTTATTTTTGATCTGAGTAGTTCAGGGTCAGGTAAAAAAGTATCAGGGTCAGTGTTTACTATAACTGTTTTACCGCCGTGATTATCTATGTAGGAGGTGTACTCCACAAAGTACGGCGCAAATATAATAACTTCTTCTTCGGGATCGAGAAGAGTTTTCAAAACTACATTCAGGGCTCCGCCGGCGCCTACAGTCATTACTACATTGTTAAGGGTCAGCTTTAAGCCGGTTTCCTTGTTTATCTTGCAGGCAATGGTTTCTCTGACCTGGGGATAACCTGCATTATTCATATACAAATGCATACCTAATTCCTCAGAATTAGCCAACTGCCTTAATGCAGCTTTAACTTCTGCAGGAGGCTCTGGATCTGGATTTCCAAGAGAAAAATCAAAAACCTTATCGTCTCCATACAACTTTTTTAGCCTTGTGCCTTCTTCAAACATGGCTCTTATCATTGATGAATTAGCCAGTCTATTACTGATTTTATTAGAGATCATTAAAAATTCCCCCAATCGAAAATTATTGTTTATGTTCAATTTTAAAAACCTTGTCTTCATCAGGTGTAACATAAATTGTTTTAAAGCTTTCGTAAATAACCATACCGGGCTTCGCACCGCTAGGCTTTTTAACATTTTTAACAATTGTATAATCCACTGGTACATTATAGGACATTTTCGCGCTGCTATGGTATGCTGCCAGAATAGCAGCCTCAAGAAGCGTTGAATCCGGGACCTCACGACGTTCAGTTCTTATTATAACATGTGAACCTGGAATATTTTTAGTATGAAGCCAAATATCATTTGATGCAGCCTGTTTTAAAGTCAATAAATCATTCTGCTTGTTATTCTTGCCAACAAAAATTTGAAAGCCGTCACAGGAGGTAAATTCGAGGGGGGAAGAGGGCTTATCCTGCTTCTTTTTTGCATTTCTGACCGACGCCTTTATATAACCCTGATCGATTAATTCCTGCCTTACTTCGTCAATTTCCTGTCTGCTGCTGCAATTCTCCAGCATGGTTTGAACACTTTGAAGATATTCAAGTTCGGATATTGCGTCCTTCAGCTGCTCTGTTGCATTAATATGAGTACTTTTTGCCTTTGCATACTGCTTGTAATATTTCTGTGCATTCTCCTGAACTGATTTGTACTCATTCAATGGTATATCAATATATTCTTCGTTTTCACTGTAATAGTTTAAAACTCTCACACTTTTGCTACCAGCAGGGATGCAGTAAATATTTGCAGTTATTAACTCTCCGTAAAGCTGAAGCTTTTCCCGGTCAGACACCTCCCGGAGTTTATCGTTGAATAATGCAATTTTTTTTTCACAGCGGTCAATACCATTTTTAATGACCTTAACAACATCGCCCATCTTCTGTGTAAGCCGCTCATTTGTATCTCTGAGAGAGTAAAACTCGTCCAAGGCCACAGATAAAAGCTGGTATTTTTTATAAATTACCTGCTGCTTAGGAGAAAAACAGTAAAAATCCACCGGCTTTAAGAAGTTTTTATCCTGATAAATAATACTGGGTTCAAAGCTGTCGTTTTTAATTTGAAGAAGATAATTCTTTAGTGCAGAAATGATTTTTTCTCTGTCATAATCTGATAAGGCAGAAATTGTTGTTTTTGAAGCTACTCCGGCAGCCGAACAGATTTCACGACAGGTGTAAGGACTGAAGCCTTTAATTAGGTTTAATAATAAAGCTTCCAGATTTTTAGCCTCAGAGACATAAGGATGCTCAAAAATTTTATCAGAAATTACATTTTCCGGCAGCTCCTTGTTCTGTGCGGGAGGAAGGTTATAGGGCCTTGCGGGCATAACCTCTCTAACGCTGCTTATATCACTGTCCACATGCTTTACAGAGTCTATGATTTTATCTTCACTATTAAGTAAAATAATATTACTGTGCTTTCCCATTATTTCAACAACGACTCTTTTTACAGATAAGTCACCAAGCTCATTGACCGATTCAATATTGATAGAGATAACTCTCTCATAGTCATGAAAACTGATGTCCAGCAGTTTACCGCCTGCCAGATGCTTTCTCATGAGCATGCAGAAAACCGGAGGTGTCTGCGGATTTTCTTTTTGTGAAGCTGTTATGTGAAGGCGCGGATAATTGGCATTGGCACTTGCAACCAATCTATAATTCTGACTCCTTGAACGAATCAATAGAACTATTTCATCGGCTTCTGGCTGGAACACCTTGTCAACTCTGCCTCCGGCCAACAAACAATTCAATTCGTTTACAATACATTTTGTTACAATTCCATCGAAGGGCATTTTAGTATTACTCCTATTTATCGATATAAGTTTAAAAAACTTAAGCTTGTTTCCATCAAAAATTAATAGTATCACTTAATAATATTTAAAAAATAAGCTGCAAATTTAATTGCAACTTATTTCACGACTATATCACTACATCTTTATTTATAAATTATAACATCATAAATTAAATCAGCCTAGGCTTTTTTTAATCCTCAAGGGCCTGACGGATATCTTCAATAATATCGTCAACATTTTCGATACCTACTGAGAATCTTATCAATGCAGGATCAATTCCGGCCTGAACCAGCTGTTCGTCAGACAATTGTCTGTGTGTTGAGCTGGCAGGGTGGAGTACTGCTGTTCTGCAATCGGCAACATGAACCACTATTGCCGCCAGTTTCAGTTTATCCATAAATTTGACTGCACCCTCTCTACCACCCTTGATTCTGAAGGACACAACTCCACTGCAGCCGTTGGGAAGATACTTTTGAGCTAGATCACGGTAAGGATCCCCCTTAAGGTATGGATAGCTTACTGATAATATTTTATTATTTGTTGAAAGAAATTCTGCAACCTTTTCAGCATTTCTACAGTGGCGCTCCATTCTTAAATGGAGTGTTTCCAACCCCAGATTTAATAAAAATGCGTTATTAGCAGACATATAGCAGCCGAAGTCTCTTATAAGCTGTACTCGGGCCTTGGTAATATAAGCGGCTTTTCCACAGTCCCTTGTGTAGACCATACCGTGATAGGATTCATCCGGTTGATTCAAGCCAGGGAAGTTGCCGTTTTTCCAGTCAAAATTGCCGGAATCTACAATAACTCCTCCGATACATATGGCATGTCCATCCATATATTTGGTTGTGGAGTGAATTACTATATCCGCACCGTATTCAATTGGCCTTAAAAGCATTGGAGTTGCAAAAGTGTTATCTATTATCAAAGGTACGTTGTTCTTATGAGCTATCCTAGCAAACTTTTCGATGTCTAGAATGCTTATTTTAGGATTTGCTATTGATTCCCCGAATAAAGCTTTTGTGTTGGGACGAAAGGCCTTTTGAATTTCTTCGTCAGAACTATCCTGATCAATAAATGTTATGTCAATTCCCATTTCCCTCAATCTTTTATCAAAAAGGTTAAAGGTACCTCCATATATTGTACTTGAACACACAATATGCTCACCGGATTTACAGATATTTAAAACAGAAAGCAGCGAAGCAGCCTGACCGGAAGAGGTGCACACCGCACCAATGCCACCTTCAAGAGCAGAAATTTTCTTTTCAACGCAATCTACCGTAGGGTTGCTTATTCTTGAATACATATGTCCATCTACTGATAAATCAAATAACTTAGCTACATGTTCAGTTGAAGCATACTTATATGTAGTACTTTGATAAATGGGCAAAACTCGGGGTTCTCCATTTCCGGGCTTATAACCTTCCTGGAGACACTTGGTTTCTATTTTCCATGACATTATTAATCACTCCTCTAAAGTTTTACAAAATAATAACAGATATAGCACTAGAGTATAACTCTAGTGGACGTCTATTGCCTTGTTATATTTTATATTATAACGCAAGAATTAACAATATTTGTTTAAACAAACCAGGCTGTTGGATACTAAATAAAAAATAGACAGAAATAAAAATCTGTCTATTTTATAGTTAAATTGTTATCTATTACAAATTATCTATTACATATTATCTAATTCAAATCTACTATGCAGCAATATCTTTGCTGTCAGCAGCTTTGGATTTCTTAAAGCCACCGTTCTTAGAATAAATTATTGCGCCAACGATTAGAATTGCACTTAGGACAAGTGCTACCAGCATACCAGGGTCTGTACTCTTATACTGAATTAGGATTGGTGCTGCCAGAAGAGAAACAAGGTTGATGACCTTTATCATAGGATTGAGGGCAGGGCCTGCAGTATCCTTGAGAGGATCTCCTACAGTGTCTCCTACTACTGCAGCCTTATGACATTCTGAGCCTTTTCCGCCATGAGCACCATCTTCAATAGTTTTCTTAGCATTGTCCCAGGCTCCACCCGAGTTGGCCATGAAAACTGCCAGCAGCTGACCTGAAATTATGACCCCCGCGAGGAAACCACCTAAAGCTTCAACGCCAAGCAGAATTCCTACAAATAAGGGGGAAACCACAGAAATTATAGCAAGACCAAGTAATTCTCTTTGGGCGGCAACAGTACATATATCAACTGCTTTCTGATAATCAGGCTTTACTTTACCCTGAAGCAGGCCCGGAATTTTGAACTGACGCCTTACTTCGTTGACAATAAGTGAAGCAGCTCTCGTTACTGAATTGATAATGAGAGAGGAGAACAGCCAAGGGATACAGGCTCCAATAAGCATGCCTATGAATACTGTCGGACTGGAGACTCTGATACCAGTATCAAAAAGGGTCTCTTTAGCACCCATACCGATTTGTATCTTTGATACATCGGTCAGGAAAGAACCAAACAATGAAACTGCTGCAATAACAGCTGAACCTATAGCGACACCCTTTGTGATGGCTTTTGTTGTATTCCCTGTTGCATCAAGGCTGTCCATAACTGTTCTTGCATCCTTATCAAGGCCTGCAAGCTCTCCTATACCATTGGCGTTGTCTGCAATAGGACCGAAGGAGTCCATGGCAACATTATTCCCTGTCAATGTGAGCATACCGATACCTGTCATGGCAACACCATATAGAACAAAGTGTACATCCTGTCCCCAGAAGATTAGAATGGAGCTTAGTATGGTTACAGCTATAACTACTGTCTGCCAAACAGCGCTTTCAAAGCCTTCTGCAAGACCACGTAGAATAAGAGTGGCAGAACCGGTTTTTGATGCTCCGGCAATATCCTTGACAGGTCTGTGTGTAGTGTCAGTAAAATGCTTTGTCACTTCGTCAAGTGCTACAGCAAGCAAAATACCAACACCAACTGAGAGAAATGCTCTCCATTCATTCATATAGAATAATGCCAGCAGAGCAAAGGAGGCCAGGCTTATTACTGCTGAAGTATAGAACCCCTTATTTATTGAATTAAGCGCATCACCTTTTTTGGAGCCTCTTACAAGATAAGTTCCTATAATTGATGAAAGGACTCCAATACCTCTTACAAGCAGCGGGAATATTATCCACTTAAGCTCCCCTGTAATACCATATAAAGATAGTCCTAAAATTAATCCTGAAACAATGGTAACTTCATAAGATTCAAAAATATCAGCCGCCATTCCAGCGCAGTCGCCTACGTTATCACCTACAAGGTCTGCTATAACAGCAGCATTTCTAGGGTCATCCTCAGGGATCCCAGCTTCTACTTTACCAACGAGGTCGGCGCCAACATCAGCTGCTTTTGTATAAATTCCTCCGCCTACTCTCATAAATAAAGCAAGCAGTGTACCACCGAACCCAAAGCCTAATAAAGCATCAGGAGCAGCTATTCCCAAGATTATAAAAATTAGAGTTCCGCCAAGTAATCCTAAGCCGTCAGTTAACATTCCTGTAATGGTACCCGTTCTGTATGCGATTTTCAAAGCCTCGCCAAAACTCCTTCTGGATGCAGAAGCAACACGGACATTTCCTTCGACGGCCATTCTCATACCAAATTGTCCTACAATAAGTGAGAAGGTTGCACCCATAACAAAAGCAATGGCCCTGGCAAAACCAATTACAATTTTAACTTGATCGGAACTTAATTTTGAGAACCTTTGTGTTGCCTCATCACTTGGAGGAACAATATAAACCGAGAAGAAAAGAAGAACTGTCAGAACTGCAATAAGGGGTAGAATAGATCTGAGCTGCCGGCGTAAATAAGCATCAGCGCCGCCTTTAATGGCTCCCCATACTTCCTGCATTTTTTCTGTACCTTTGTCATACTTCATAACCTGATGGCGAAGAATGAATGCATAGCCCAATCCCAGAAAGGCAATTAATAATACACACCATATGCCTATAATTTCAAAACTTGTTGCATTACTTAAACCAGACATAAAAACACATCCTTTCATAATATTTTACTTAAAAATTATTAATCGGAGCGAATGACATGGAGTAATTCAAAAATTTTCCCAAATTATACATTCGATAAAATTTCAAATTATCCTTTTTATTTATTGAAAAATTTTCCTTGCTTTTCAGAGCTGACTTAAAGTTTTAAATACGTTTGGTTTCGTCATTATCCATGGATATCATTAACATAGAAGATTAGAATAATTATAATTATTTTTCAAATAATCATATTAAGTTATTAAAAATACCCAATATCAAATACAATTTATTTTGTAGATTTATGGATTTTTAGTATTTACTTATAACGACATAAATGGTAAAATTATGTAAAAGTTATTAATTTACAAAAGAAAAGAATGGTGATAAATAATGGAAAATAACAAGTTTCTACTAAATAAAGAAGTAGAATGTCTAAAGGAAGAGCTTTATGATTTGTTGGAAAAACAACCTTGGGCTCACCACGATATACTTAAGTTAAGTAAGCGATTGGATAGGCTTATTCTAAAATATTACAATTGCGATTAACTTTCTGCAACGATTTTTTCATACTCTATTAATAAATTTTCTGCTGTATTTCTCTTTTCAGTATTTGCATCAATATTGATGTATTTGAGGATATAACTGACTTTATTTGTTGTATGTGTTTTAAAATCAGTTATATTTATCATTTTATTGTTATACTGTTTTATTAATATGGATACCATAATAACACAGCATTCAAAAAGCTGTTTGTCAAATATCTCATGATCTTCACACATATTTTTTTCTCCATTAATTTCAATTTTAACTAACAGGAAGCCGACAAGAATAAATATAATAAATATCTATAAAAATGTCAAATATTTCCTAATAATAAAATTAAAAAATTTAAATATTTTAAAATATTTGTTATAATCCTATAAAGTGTTATATTCTGATAAGGTGGGAGGTAATATGCTGAATATTTGTATTAAGGATGAGTTTTTATATATAAAAAGTATAGATAAAACAAGTATCAGTAAGATATATTCCATATATAGAAACTCCAGCGATTTTAAGTATGCCACCGGTATCTTTCAACCAATTGAATATACCCAGTTCTCGAATAACATATCCCAGTTTATTCAAAGAGAAAACGTCTTTTTCCTTGATATTCGTTTGTATACCGGCGAAACAATCGGCATAATAAAAGGTATAGTAATTGAAAAGGATAATATTGCTTGGATCAACTCATTAATAATAGATACCCCCTATCAGTCCAAGGGCTTTGGTAAAAAGGCAATAAGATTGCTTGAGGATTATTTGAGGCAAATATGTTTTTCAAAAAGAATATATCTTTCTGTTTTCAGAAATAATGTATCAGGTATAAATTTTTGGATGAAATGCGGATTTAACGAATGCAATGATTTACCCGGAAAGGAAAAAGTCAGACTAAATGAAACCGTTCAGATTATGTGTAAATTACTATAGTTATAAGTATATTACAAAAATATTACTAAAAAATTGATGTTTTGTTTCAAAAAGTTTGACAAACTGTTACAAATTTAATATAATGGTCAAGGAGTTAATAAATGATATTACTAAATATTAATATATTTGGAAATATATTCTATTTACTCTGTGGTTAAATATAGCTGAATCCTCGAAAGGGGTACGGAGGAACCAAAATATTGGGGTGAGTCCATGCAAATGGTAGGGAGGTCCTATTGCCCGAGCCCGACAGCTAACTTCGGAAGCGAATTATAGGAGGAGCCAATGTCAGGTAAGATCAGCAAGA
>JAEYWA010000061.1 GCA_023431385.1 Bacillota bacterium
ATTATGAGTGAGAATGGCCTGCTTCATTATTTCTATTTGCTAGACGAATGGAGTATCCTTCCATCTCTCATCTTTATGGGTGTTGGTGCCATGACAGACTTTGGACCACTAATTGCCAATCCTAAAAGTTTTCTTCTTGGAGCCGCAGCACAGTTCGGTATCTTTGCTGCATATCTGATTGCAATCTTATTTGGATTTGGCGATAAAGCAGCAGCTGCCATCTCTATCATTGGTGGAGCTGATGGACCAACCTCCATCTTCCTTGCAGGTAAGCTTGGACAGACAGAATACATGGGGCCGATTGCAGTGGCTGCCTATTCCTATATGTCTTTGGTGCCAATTATCCAGCCACCTATCATGAAACTGCTTACAACTAAGAAAGAGCGTGAAATCAAGATGGAACAGTTAAGACCAGTTTCCAAACTGGAAAAAATCCTGTTCCCAATCGTTGTTACCGTTGTTGTTGTAGCAATTCTTCCTTCTACGGCTCCGTTAGTTGGTATGTTAATGTTAGGTAACTTATTCAGAGAATCTGGAGTTGTTAAACAGTTGACTGAAACTGCAAGCAATGCGTTGATGTATATAGTTGTTATCTTACTCGGTACTTCTGTTGGTGCAACTACCAGTGCAGAAGCATTCCTTAAGATTACAACCCTTCAGATTGTAGCTTTAGGTTTAATTGCCTTTGCATTTGGAACCGCTGCCGGAGTGTTATTTGGTAAGTTAATGTGTAAAGTTAGTCATGGTAAGGTTAACCCGTTAATTGGATCCGCCGGTGTATCTGCCGTACCTATGGCAGCCCGTGTATCACAAAAGGTAGGCTCTGAAGCAGACCCAACCAACTTCCTTCTGATGCACGCCATGGGTCCTAATGTTGCTGGTGTAATCGGTACAGCTGTTGCTGCAGGTGTGTTTATGGCAATCTTTGGAGTATAGAATATAAGATCTATTGCATAAAATGGGGGTTCTACATATGTAGAATCGTTAAAAAATTGAATTCACAGGAGGTAAAATAATGGCAGAGCTACAAAAAAAACCTGTTAAAATAACAGAAACCATATTACGTGATGCTCATCAATCTTTGATTGCTACCCGTATGACTACTGAACAGATGCTTCCTATCATTGATAAGATGGATCAAGTAGGATATCATTCCGTAGAGTGCTGGGGCGGAGCAACTTTTGATTCATGCCTTCGTTTCTTAAAGGAAGATCCTTGGGAAAGACTTAGAAAGTTGAGAGCTGGCTTTAAAAATACTAAATTACAAATGTTATTCCGTGGACAGAATATCTTAGGATATAATCACTATGCGGATGATGTAGTAGAGTATTTTGTTCAAAAATCTATTGCAAACGGTATTGATATCATTCGTATTTTTGATTGTTTAAATGATGTTCGCAATCTTCAGACTGCTGTAAAGGCCGCTAATAAGGAAAACGGACATGCACAGATTGCTCTTAGTTATACCCTTGGAGATGCTTATACCATAGATTATTGGAAAAACATCGCTAAAGAGATTGAAGAGATGGGTGCAAAATCTTTATGTATTAAAGATATGGCAGGACTCCTTACACCTTATAATGCTACAGAACTTGTAACAGCCTTAAAAGAATCAGTAAGCATTCCAATTGACCTTCATACCCACTATACTTCCGGTGTTGCTTCCATGACTTATTTAAAAGCAGTAGAAGCTGGTTGTGATATTATCGACACTGCGATGAGTCCATTTGCTCTTGGTACCAGTCAGCCGGCCACTGAGGTTATGGTGGAAACTTTTAGAGGAACTCCATACGATACCGGTTTTAATCAGAACCTATTAGCAGAAATTAGTGAATACTTCCGTCCTTTAAGGGAAGATGTTTTAAAGAGCGGTCTTCTGAATACAAAGGTACTAGGAGTTGATATTAAGACATTAATGTATCAGGTTCCTGGTGGTATGCTTTCTAACCTTGTATCTCAGTTAAAGGATATGAAACAAGAAGATAAATTCCAAGCAGTTCTTGAGGAAGTTCCAAGAGTGCGTAAAGACTTTGGTGAACCACCACTTGTTACTCCTTCCTCCCAGATTGTTGGAACTCAAGCTGTACTGAATGTAGTGAATGGGGAAAGATATAAGATGGTTACCAAAGAATCCAAGAAGTTATTAAGTGGTGAATTTGGACAGACTGTAAAACCATTTGATCCAGAAGTACAGAAAAAATGTATCGGGGATGTAACGCCAATCACTTGCCGTCCTGCAGATTTGATTGAGCCACAGCTTGCTAAACTAGAAGAAGAAATGAAACAGTGGAAACAACAGGATGAAGATGTTCTGTCATACGCATTATTCCCTCAGGTTGCAACTGATTTCTTCAAATACAGACAGGCACAACAGACTAAGGTAGATCAGACGATAGCGGACACTGAAAATAAGGCTTATCCAGTGTAGACAACCTTTTTACAATGTCATTAAGTTAAGTATTTAGATAATAAATTAGCCAGTAGAAAATGTAGTATTAGTATTTTCTACTGGTTTTCTTTATTTTTAGTGATATTTTGTATTAAGTTTTAAAGGAGATCTTCTATATAAGTTCTTCTAAAATATACAGTTTATATAATGATATACCTTCTAATAGTCAGACTATTTAGACAACTTTGTATTGACTTTCGCTTTTTCCTATATTATATTAAAACTTATAAAATCATTACTTTTTAGGTCTTTAATCCTTATCACTAAGACCTATGAAATATTGAATTTTAACTATACTAAATAATATGAATTAGGAGAATTTACGTATGAAATTAGATATGGATAAATACAAACAAATTAGAATGGCTCAAGCT
>JAEYWA010000102.1 GCA_023431385.1 Bacillota bacterium
GGAGGAAAGTGTACCAGAGCAAACGGATACCGGCAAAAAAGCTGATTCTATCATAGCGTGCATACCTTCGCCGCTAAACGATATAAAATTTATCAGCCTGGCTTTATTTAAGGAAGATAAGATCGATCTGAGCGTAGAAAACCTTTCAGCCATCTACAGACATGTCATGCTGGCCCAAAAGCTGGGAATAAGCTCAATCAATTATATCGTGCTTCTAAAATTGCTTGGGAAGCCTGATGAAAAAAATAAGTACCATACTCTTGATGAAGATGATGTACTATTGATGGTTGAAACGGTCAAATGGCTCAAAGAATCAGGTATCAGCCTGTTTGATATCAATTATATATGCAGCGGAGCAAAGAGCGTATATGCCGATAAATGCTATGATGAAGAAAAGGTTGGCGCATTATTAAAGTCCCTGGTTGTATATCTAAAATCTTCTGAATACAGCCAGTTGTTGGAGAATCCGGAACTTCAAAGGTTATCTGACGATGAAACATTTAAGTTTTTTGAGGATAGGCAAAAAGCTCAAAGGAACAAGTTCCTTGACCATTTTACCGATAAAATTGCAGTATTCTTAAACATACCTGCTGATGCCGCTAGTATACTAATAACCAATGCCGTTAATAAGAAATTAATGGACGATAAAGGAACTCAGGCTACAGAGGAAGACGTAGATATGTTCTGGGCTGGGTTCATAAGTAAGACCATCAGTTCACCGGATACAGCTGAGTTGTTAAATCTTCTTGGTAAAATGACCCGGGTGATGAAACTAAAGAACGTCCTTTCCCTTAATTTGGAAGAGTTGAACTGCATTATTGATACTCCCGGAATTTTCGGCATTACAAAGGACATTTTGAGTTTAACCCTTTATAATATTAAAAGCATTTATCATTATAAAAAACTGGTTAATGAGCTAGAGGATAAAAACAATTATGTATTGAAATATCTTAAGCTAAATGAAGAAATCAGCAGTAAAAAAGAAGTGGCTGAAGAAACCAATCCAGAAACAAAGAATATCCTGGAATTAACTCAGTGGAAAGCTTACCAAATGGAGCAGGTAATCAGTACCTTGCTTGGAAGCGGAAGAAGCAAATGCAGCACAGCGGCAGAGCTGATGAAGGTAAAAAGGATTTTTGATCTGGCAAAGGCTGTGCAATGTGATATTTATTTTTTGGAAAAGCTTAACGATCTGCGAACCATGAAGACTATTAGAAAATCGGTTGATCCCAAGCAATATGAGCAAGCTTCCAAGCTGTGGGAGGATTTTGAGCAGCTTGCAGATATCCTGTCCAAGCAGTTAAAGGCCAATATGTCAGTGGCTTGCTGGGAATCTGTTTATAAAAGATTGACATCCTCCATTGAGGAACAAAAGCGCAATGCTCTGGTAAACCTGGTGCTTGACAACCTTAAGGACAGATTTCCCCCAAATAAACCAGTAAGCTCAAGAGACCTATATGAATACTTGCTTATTGATATGGATATGGGAGGAGCTACAGAGGTATCATATATAAAACAGGCCATTTGCTCGGCACAGTTGTACCTGCAGAGGTGCAGGCTTCATCTGGAAGGAGAAGCCACCGTCGATATTCCCGAAATATGGTGGCAGTGGCTCATGAACTACAGGATTTGGGAAGCAAACCGCAAGGTGTTTCTATATCCTGAAAACTATATCGACCCTGCTTTGCGCAAAAGCAAGACCACTCTATTTAAACAGCTTGAGAGTGAGTTAAGGCAGGGGGAGCTCACTGCCGATAAGGTGGAGACAGCTTTCCTGAACTACCTGGATCAATTTGAAAAGCTGGCAAAGCTGCAGTATATAGAAGGCTATTATTGTACTGTAAAAAGTGAAGAGAAAGGTGCTGTGAAAACACTTTTCCTTTTTGCCAGGACAAAAACAGAGCCATACGAACACTATTGCATCTCGGGAGAATGTATTGATACACCAGACGGAAGGCATATCAACTGGTCTGAGTGGCAGAAAATAGATACTTATATCAATAGTGAATATATCACGCCGGTTTATGCATTCAACAAGCTTTTTGTTTTCTGGGTAGAGTTCAAGGAACAAAAGGAGCAAAAGGATAATAGCAGTAAAAGCAATATCGCCAAAGCTTCAATAAAATATACATACCAGAATTTCAGCCAGAAGTGGTCCCAGCCTCAGACCCTTTTAGAGGATCATGTAGTGAATGCCGCCATAACAGGTGCAGAGAAGGACACTTTCTGGAAAAAGGTATCTGTTTCTGTTACAAACCCCGGAGATTGCATGAAGGAAAAAATAAGCATACAATATGGGTCATTAATAATTAATGATCTGAAAAATGTGCCTGCTTCCGGTGGCACATTATCTACAAATAGCATGAATAAGACTGTTACAGATACAGAAATTATGAAGGACGGGAACGGTGGGTTTACACTGTCACGGTGGGTAGAGCTACCCCACGGACCTGAATGGTCGGATTATTCCGGCTGGAATCAGGAGTGTTTCTACGAAACAATTCAATTTGCAGATATCAATGGAGATGGAAAGGCGGAATTGATTGGTAGAGGTGCTAATGGAATACAGGCATGGGAATATGGAAAAGAAGATGGATGGAAAATGCTCAAGGTAAATTATGACCTCGGAAACGGTACTGCCGACAGCCCATCCTGGGAGAAGCCGGAATACTATAAAACAATACAGTTGGCAGATATCGACAATGATGGCCGGGCTGAACTGATAGGAAGGTATAAGGATGGAATTCATCTGTGGAGATATAAAGAAGACGGAAGCGGATGGGAACGGTTAGCGACAAATACTGAGCTGGGAGATGCCAAAAATCCCGCTACAGATATATATTGGGAAAAGCCACAACATTACGAAACAATACAATGCGTCGATATAGATGGTGACGGAAAGTGCGAATTGCTTGCAAGATGCCGTTCGGGGCTTTTTATATGGAGGTATACTAAAGAAAACGATTCCTGGACTTCAAAGTTATACGATGATTCCTTATATATAATGTTGAGACAGAAAAACCCAAAACAATCTTTCCCTTCAGGTATAAGATTGTTTGATGGGGATGACTGGGACAAACCATGCTATTATAAAACAATACAGTGTGGCTATGTGGAAAATGATAATTTTACTGGACATAAAAAATACAGATTGCTTGCTCGTACCCCATTTGGGATGCTAGTAGCAAAATATACAGAACAGAAGCCTGAAAAATTAACAGAGGCGAATTTGTGTAATGGTAGTATAGTAAAATGGGAATGGAACTGTGGTTATCTAACTAGTTTTAGAGATGATAAGGGATTTACCGAGAAGAGCCATTATGATATAATACGGCTGGCAGATGTGGATGGTGACGGCAAAGACGAGATTATAGCACGTTGTAAGGATGGAATTAATGTATGGAAGTTTAAGCCTGACTCAAAAAAAGAATGGAAAAAAATATGCGATGGTCCTGATGAATTTAAGAGCGAAGATGCTTGGAAAGACCCAAGCTGTTATGAAACAATACAGCTGGCTGATATAGATGGGGACGGTAAAGCTGAGTTGCTTGCCAGAACCAAGGAAGGGATTTTCGCGTGGAAATTTGACGGCAGCTCCAATTGGATAAAGCTGTTAAAAGGACCTGCATTGTCGGACCGAGAAGGGTGGGATAACCCATGCTACTACAAGAATATTCATCTGGCAGATATAGATGGAGACGGTAAAGCTGAGCTGATAGTTCGTACTAAATACGGTGTACGTGCCTGGAAATACTGCTCGGTACCATTGATTAAGCCTGTCAGACCGTCAAATTTTTCGTTTGTGATGAAGCTTCAGAATATTGCATTATATACCAATAATATTGTTAAAAATGATATAAAAGAACCGTTAAAGGTATTAACAATAAATGGGCTCGACATGTATGCGGGTGGCTATAGCCTCCTTGCGCGCCTGGAGACGCAAAATACTTCTGTGTTTTCGGTTGAGAATAACGCCGGAATGAATATTATCACCGTTAACGGAGTAACATACCTTTTAGATTCTGATAGTATCACAGATAATAATTTACCAGATGAAGAATGGAAGTATTCTAGTTCTGCTGATATATGCGGACCACATTTTTCAGTAAAGTTCCATACTGAAAATGAACTTAAAATAAAGGCATCAAGACTTACCACAAATGCTATTGAACCACTGAGTGATAGGATTTTTACAGGCGGAATCAAAAAATTATTATCTATTGAATCACAGGAACAACCCGATGGTCAGCAAGAGGATAAAGGAAGGAGTTTTTCCAAGCTTTATCCCAGCAGCAATGTATCCATAAAGGATGCTGACCCGGATATTGATAATGATTATAGCGAAACGGTAAGCTTCTATGGCCCATATGGAAACTATTATTGGGAGCTGTTTTTCCATGCTCCGTTTATGGTGGCAAATATTTTAAGTGCAGATCAGAAATTTGAAGAAGCTCAAAAATGGTACCAATATATATTCAACCCTACCAACCCGGCATATAAGGCAGATGGAAGCAAAAGCTACTGGCATTTCAGGCTGTTCCGTAACCGAAAACCCGAAGCGCTGCTTGACCTTCTTAAAAACACAGGAGAGATATATGAGTACAATAATGAGCCCTTTGATCCCCATGCTATTGCAAGACTGCGCTCCGGTGCGTATGAAAAAACGGTGGTAATGAAGTATATTGACAACCTGTTGAACTGGGGGGACTATGAGTTTAGCAAGTACACTTGGGAATCACTGACCTCTGCCACCATGCTTTATGTATATGCCTACGACCTTTTGGGTGAAAGGCCGCAAAAGCTGGGGAATTTCGATAACAATTCATCGATAACCTTCAACGATATCCATTACAATTACATCAAATTCCAGGAGCACGACATTAAAGAGAGCTTTTATGAAAAGTTAATTGATGAAAATGCTAATGACAGGGCATTGGCATATATAGGTGATAATATATTCAGCAATAAAAAATACCAGACCTTAAAGTCGAACTGGATTGAAAAGGATCTGATTGAAGCAATGAATACACTGATTCTGACAGATGAAGACTTCCATAAAAATGTACCCGAAATACTAAGCATATCAGATAAATACGCGGAAGTAAAAAAACTGTTGAATAAAGAATCAAGAACTGAAAGGGAGACCAGGAAATTAAATGCGCTTTTACTGGAAAAACGGTATTCTGGCGATATATCCATAAGTTACATACCTCAATTCTATATTGAGCTTGAGAATAAAATTAACAGCTCAGGCAATGATGAAGCAATAGGCGGCATTTGTAACAAAGCATATAATTACTTTGATGCACATTTTGGTATACCTGAAAACGACCAGTTCATAGCATACTGGGATCGTATTGAGGACAGACTTTTCAAAATTCGCCACGGGCTTAATCTTAAAGGCCAGGGTCAACTAATGTCGATTTTTGAGTCACCCATTGATTCTGAAATGCTTGTAAAAGCTGCGGCTGCCTCAAATAGTAGTGTTATTGATTTAGCTGACGGATTACAGGCATTCAATCCCTCCTTCCGATTTTCATACATGCTGGAAAGGGCAAAGAATATCGCATCAACAGTAGTGCAATTAGGTTCCTCTCTTCTATTGGCTCTGGAAAAAAATGATGCTGAAGCACTGTCTTTACTCCGTTCCAGTTATGAAAAGAATATCCTGGATATGACTACCATGATAAAGCAGAAGCAGATTGACGATATTCAAGCCCAGATTGATGGAATAAGTCAAAACCTTAATGGTGCAAATTACCGCCTGGAATATTATAGTAACCTTATTAATGAAGGATTAAACTTAAATGAATCGGAGCATCTGATGTTGCTTGAAGTTGCATTCGGACTCCATGTTATCACTGAAGCAATAACACTGACTTCAATTGCCGGTTATTTAGCCCCGAATATATTCGGATTAGCTGACGGAGGTATGCAATTTGGAGATGCAATTGATGCAACCTCAAAGGCCGCTAATATTGTGGCAGACGGCCTTAGAGAAGCAGCTTCACTCCATGCTATTACCGGACAGAATGAACGCCGTGAGCAGGAGTGGAATTTACAGAAGGAATCTATAGTATATGAAATAAACCGGCTGAATAAGGAAATGGAATCAATGAAGCTGCGGCATATAATAGGCCAGCAGGATCTTGCCATTCATCTTAAGAGCATTGAAAGGACAAAGGCAGAGGAGGATTTCCTAAGAAGTAAATTCTCAAATCAGGATCTCTATCAATGGATGATAGGTCGGATTTCCGAGGTTTATTTCCAGACATATAAACTGGCAGTGGATATGGCTAAGGCCGCACAGACCGCCTACTGGTTTGAATTGGATCGTGATGATAAATTCATTAACCTAAGCTGCTGGGATAGCCTTCGCAAAGGTCTTCTTGCTGGTGAAGCTCTGACATTTTCACTAAATCAAATGGAAAAAGCCTATATCGAAAATAATGTGAGACGACTAGAAATAGAAAAGACAATTTCTATAAAAAATTTATTCAGAGATAAGTTTAATCAGTTTACCGGGAATTTACAATCTGCAAACTCTAAATCCAAAGGTATTGGAGTTCTTGAGTTTGATCTATCCGAGAAACTGTTTGATGATGATTTTAGCAGGCACTACTGCAGAAAAATCAAGTCGGTTTCTATTTCTATTCCTGCAATTGTAGGACCATATCAGAATATTAATGCTACATTGGTACAGACAAGTAATCAGGTAAGAATAAAACAGGGAGAAGATCCAGAAACCTTAATCACATACTGGTGCCCCTGCCAACAGATTGCTATATCGAAGGGAGTGGACGAATCGGGAATGTTTGTGCTCGATTTCAGAGACGAAAGATATTTGCCCTTTGAAGGAACTGGAGCCATTTCAAGCTGGAGGTTAAGCATGCCTGAGGACAAAAATCCAAATATAAATTATAAGGCTATATCCGATATAATTTTTAAGATACAATATACTGCTCTGGATACGGGAAGTAACCAGACACGGAGATAAATTATACTACATATGAAGTTAGCTAACATACAAATTGATTTCGGAATTATAAGCGTCAATTTCGCCATATTTCGTTTAAGACAGTATATATAATTTAATTAAACCGGAGGTGAGTGCATGCTTTATCAGATATATTCTGAGTCAGGGCAGACCAGAATATTTACAGAACCTGGTAGCAGGTGCGTCCTCCGTTATTTTTTAAAACAGGAGATACTCAAACGTTATCAGGATATAAATTTTAGTATTATTGGAGAAATCGGAAGCTTCGCTCGCTCTCCGGATAAGGCAGACTTTTTGCTTACCAACAGCGGAAGGAAAATACCAATCCATCCGAGAGGAAGTTTAATAAGACCTTTTGAGTGGGTCATCGGTTATACAGCTATGGAAAAAAACACCTATCTTGCGGTGGTAAGGAGCTTGCTCTGCTGCCTGCTACACTGCAGAAAGAGCAGCTGAGTTACAGCGTGGGGGGATAGGTAGTGTAAAGGAGGATAAATATAATGAAAATTAAGCAAAAACGGGCATTCAGTCTGCTGCTGGCGGTGGCGATATATCTGACTCTGCTCCCAGCAATGGCTTTTGCTGCGGAAGTTGATACATACTATGTGGATTTGGACGGAAAACAGTATTCCAGAACTTCGACAGTGATTGGGAGCACAACGAAAAGCTGAATGACAGTACAACGGAGGGCTGGTATATTGTGACCGGCGATGTAACTCTGGTTAACTCTCTTAATATCGAAGGGAATGTCAACATAATTCTCGTTGACAACGGAAGTCTTACAGCTGGTTACGACACCAATAAAGAAAATCCCGTATACGTAAAGAGCAATGGAAAACTAACTATTTATGGACAATCGAAAGGAACCGGTCGGTTAGAGGTCTATGCAAACAGTGGAGTAGCAGGTATAGGCGGTGACGGCAACGTTACGGGGGTAATATATATATGGTCATTATAGCATAAATCTCCATAAAATTATACAAAATACGACAAAATACAACTTGTTTTTAGTACTTCAGATGGTATAATTATAACTAAATGTAGTGTCTAAATAAACGTCAATGTTAAAATATTATCAATCAATTAATTATTTCCAGGTAAAAAGAAGTTAAAAAATAATACATTTTGTAAAAGGAGAAAACCTCATGAAAAAGATATGTGTTATAACAGGTGGAGGTAGCGGAATGGGTCTGGCTACTGCTAAAATCCTAGGCAAGGAAAACTATATAATAATTGCTGGAAGAACACTAAAAAAACTTGAAGCAGCCTTGGAAGAATTGAAATCTGAAGGAATAGAAGCTGAATCCTTTGCCTGTGATATAGCCAACAGGGAGTCTGTAGACAAGCTGGCTTCTCATGCCAAAAAACTTGGAAATATATCATCAGTTATACATGCGGCTGGAATGTCTCCAAATATGGGTGATGCTAAAACTATTATGGAAGCTAATGCCCTTGGAACTATCAACATAGATGAGGCCTTTTACAATGTTATGGAAGAAGGCTCCTGTATTATTAATGTATCCTCTATGTCAGCATATATGATTCCAAAGTTTATTTTACCGGAAAGTAAATATAAATACAGTAGAACTGACAAAGAACTATTTATTAAGAAAATGTTGGCCAGGGTAAACCTTTTACCTAAAAAAGCCAGATCTGGCGTAGCCTATGGTATTTCAAAGAACTTTGTTGTCTGGTATTCAAAAACAGCTGCTGCAAAGTTCGGAGAGAAGGGAATTCGAATAATTTCAGTTTCACCTGGATCTTTTGAGACCCCAATGGGCGAAATAGAAAAAGAGGGTATTGAAAGCTTATTAAAATATTGTGCAATAAAGCGTCTTGGTCATGTTGAAGAAATTGCAAACTTGCTTGCATTCTGTGCAAGTGACAAGGCCGGTTATCTGACAGGTACCGATATATTATGTGATGGGGGCTGTGTTGCTTCATATTGCGCTCCAAAGAAAAATAAATAATACATATTTATATCGTTCTTTTCATGAATCAAGACCATTTGGATATAATTGACTTTTTAATTCTAATTCCGTATAATTTATATGAACGAGTTCATATAAATTATTGGTGGTGATATATTACCTAAAGTAATAGAGAATATCAGAGAATCAATTTTACAGACAGCAAAAAATACTTTATTCTATGATGGATATGACAGATTGAGCCTTCGCGGAGTAGCGAGGCAGTGTAATATTGCAGTCGGTACGATATACAATTATTATCCGTCAAAATTAGCTCTGATAGTTGCTATTATGCTTGATGACTGGACGGAGCAGACTGAAAAAATTCTAAAGGCTTGTGCCAACGCAAAAAATGCAGAAGATGGTATCAAAAGCATTTTTTTTAATCTTCGTGAGTTTGTCTTGCTATATCAGGTTGTCTGGAACATGTCAATGCACATAAAAGAGGTAAGAGAAGAGATGCTTAACGACAGGAGCCGGCGTCAGATACTGATTGAGCAGTTGGTTGCTGTGATTCGTACACTGCTTGAGCGTTTTGAAATATCTTACGATTCGTTTCTTCTACACTTCATTGCCACTTCATTACTTACTTATATTGTCGAGCCGGATTTTGACTATGAACAGCTCAACGAAGTATTTAAAAAAATATTATATTGATGACATATCAAATCCCTTTCAACTTCACCGTGTGACTTGGTGGAATGGGCGAGACTATATATTGTAACTCACGAGTTACTTCAAAACACATGATGTTCATCAATAAAAACGTTGATAGAAAAAAGATCAATTTATATATTTGTATCAAGAGGAGAATCGTATGAGTAAAGTAGTTATTCAGGAATGTAAAAATTATGAACTTGAAACCGTAATTGACAATATTAATGCTGCAGTAGAAAGTCTCGGCGGATGGGATAAATTTGTTAAGCCACAGGACAAAGTACTCCTTAAGGTCAATCTGATCGGGCCCAAGTCTTCCGAGACGGCTGCAATAACACATGCTGAATTTGTAAGAGCGATGGTAAGAATATTGAAGGGCAGGAACTGCAATGTATGGATCGGTGACAGCTCAGGGGGAGCTATAGCTGGAATAGCGCCCACCGCTCAGAGTTTCAAGGTTGCCGGATACGAGCAGGTGGCAAAGGAAGAAGGAGCGGAAATTAAGAATTTTGACCGTGAGGGTGTAATGCCAGTACAACCTGAAAGCGGATGTGAAGAAACGATGCATATCGCTAAGCCAATGTTCGATGCTGATGTGGTTATTAATTTGCCAAAACTAAAAACACATTCGGCACAGATTTTTTCCGGAGCTGTTAAAAATGTATTCGGTTGCATACCGGGACTCAAGAAGGCGAAGTATCATAAAATGGCTCCCGAATCAAGTGATTTTGGGCAAATTATCTGCGATATCCACAAAGCAACTAAAATACAGCTTCACATTATGGATGGGATTCTGGCAATGCAGGGAGAGGGACCGACAGCAGGCAGCACTTATCAGGCTGGTAAAATCCTTGTCAGTGAAGACCCATTGGCATTGGATGCTGTGGCGGCAAAAATGGTGGGGATGGAGGTTGAAGATGTGCCGATTCTGGAAACAGCCCAGAAACGGAATCTTGGAGAAGGGTGGTTAAAAAACATCACACTTGCAGGTGATTATGAACAAGTCCCCAGGTTAGCTGGTTTTAAGCTACCCAAGCGCTTCAGGGGAACAAAGAAGCGCAATAGTAAAGCCTTGGTAAAATTAATTGATTTTTTCAACACACACCCCAGGATTGATCAAAAAAAATGTAAAAATTGCAATATGTGTGTGGAAAGCTGTCCGGTTGAGGCGATTGACAAGGATACGAAGCAGATTAATTGTAATACCTGCATCGATTGTATGTGTTGTCATGAGTTATGCATGTTTAAGGCTGTCGAGCTGAAAAATGAAAATAAGGTAGCAGGTTTAATATCAGGCTTTTTTAGATAATAGGGTCTGATGGTATAGGGGGTTACCGGTGTTGGAAGCCCTATCATATTAAGTTGTTAGAAAAAAATTATACCCTGTCAATTATATGACAGGGCTTTTTCATAGGGTGATCATAGAATGACAAAAAGAATATCAAACTGGAGTCAGGTCATCTCTATGTAGCTATGTTTACACAGTTCCTATAAATAGTAAAATAAAGCACATTATTCATGCTCTATCCATTACTATTATTCGGAAGTCCGTATATAATGTTATACAGAGTAATTTTTGAAAGGAAGTGAACAGAAAAAATTCAGCTATATGTGGTTGATACCAACGTACGCGGAAAAACCTATAGACGGACGAAAAAAGGAGGCGAAAAATGACGTTACAACAGCTGAAATATATTGCTAAGGTGGCAGAAAAAGGTTCTATTAACGAGGCGGCAAAGGATTTAATTATATCTCAGCCAAGTCTGTCAAATTCTATCATAAAGACGCGGTGCTTTCTGAAATTGGGAGAAAATATGTCGATGCTCTGACTCATTATGTTGATAAGGTATAATGAGATTTTTGTTATAGTCTTATACTATATCTGAATATTCAAAATCAACATTACCCTATATTCGTATGCTCATTGTATAATAACTACAATAAAATATTGGAGGATTACATACCATGAGAGACGAAACGAAGTGTTTACACGAGGGCCATAAGCCGAAAAATTCAGAGCCGAGAGTGCTGCCGATTATTCAAAGCACAACCTATGTTTATGATTCAACCGAGGAAATCGCAGCCGTATTTGCCGACCCAATGAAATCTTTAATATACTCACGATTCGGCAATCCTACGGTAATGGCTGTTGAAGATAAAATTTCAGTACTGGAGGGTGGTATAGGTGCAATGTGTACTACTTCCGGGCAAGCGGCAACTTTACTTTCCATACTCAATATTTGTAACGCTGGAGATAGTTTTATCAGCACGTCTGAAATCTACGGTACATATATTACAAAAGCGAGAATGCAGATAATGCGAGATTTTGGAGTATATCCAGCTGCACATTCTGCTTTTTTACTTAACTTAGGATTAGAAACTCTTGCTATTAGAATGAAAAGATATTGTGAAAATGCCAGCTCTGTAGTCCAGTATTTGAAAAAATGTGATGAAGTAGAAAGCGTTTTTTATCCTGACTTACCGGAAGATAGAAATTACCCTTTAGCGCAAAAATATCTTAAAGGTTGTAGCGGCGTGATTTCGTTTGTTATTAAGGGCGGCAGAAATAACGCTATGACATTTATGAACCAGTTATCTCTTGCGTCCAACGAAGTCCACGTTGCGGATATTCGGACTTGCGTACTACACCCTGCAAGCGAGACGCATAGGCAGCTCACTGACGAACAGTTGAAAACTGCCGGAATTTCGGGTGGTATGGTACGTTTTTCTGTTGGCTTAGAAAATGTCGAGGATATTATCGAGGATTTAGAAAACGTATTTTCGTCAAATAAAGGTGAATGATATGACCCAAACGGCTTTTGTCTCTTTTATCCTCTATGTTTTGATAAATGCTTTTACTCCCGGTCCGGGTAACATTCTTGCATTAAATACAGCATCAAATTATGAATGGAAAAAAGCAAAGCGTCTGTATCTTGGTATTTTCGTAGGCTATTATATTGTTCAAATCATTTGCGCGATATTTGTTTACGAAATTAATGAACTCTTATCTCCGTTCCTATTAATCATCAAATATATTGGCATAGCATATATGATATTTATTGCTGTTTGTATTGCAACCAGTAAACCTACAGAAAAAGTAAATGAAAAGAGCGCGTCATTTACAAAAGGTTTTTTACTGCAATTTGTAAATGTGAAAATATATTTATTCGGAATTACAGCACTCTCGGTTTATGTTGTAGAATACTATTCAACGTTCGGTACGCTTATACTTTTTGAATTAATAATAGCCACTGTCGGTACAATAGCAACCTTAACATGGATTGCAGTAGGACATATTTTTCAGCGGATTTATCTGAAGCATTTTAGGATAATCAATATTATTATGGGATTGCTACTTCTTGAATGTACTATAACTATTATTTTGTAAGACTTCTAAACTTTTATTTTGTAAGACTTCTAAAAAGGTATTGACAAGAAGAATTTGAGCATTTTATCCGCTGTCTATCAGTACATTATGCAACGGCAGAACGGTGGTAAAAAGTAATTTTGCCGCCGGTTCATTTTTAAAACAGATTTTAGATATTATGATGATTTCATAATAATATCTAGCAACTGTATGAACATATAAAGATTATCAGCATAAAGTAATATATAAATAAATTATAAATGTATTAACTGAGATTGCGTTCATATCGCAGAAATATATTGAATATATATTGATATTGGTATATATTAAATATAGATAACTATCAATATATTGAGGTGTAAAGCAGTGAAAAATTATGAAGATAACGCAAAAGTTATAAAGACCCTATCAGACCCTGGCAGGCTTAAAATCATTGATATTTTGTCATGTGGAGAACAGTGTGCATGTAATATATTAGAACAGTTTGAGTTCACACAGCCGACTTTATCGCATCATATGAAGGTATTAATTGATTCCGGGCTGGTAAAGAGCAGGAAAGAAGGCCTTTGGAATTATTACTCTCTGGATAATACAAATTGTAATAAATTAATACTGTTTCTTACGAACCTCGTTACAGGTACAGATGACTGCATATGTAAAAATAAATCGAAGTTTGATAGTAAATAAAAATAGTTATGAGAAGAATAGGAATTTTTACGCTAGACATGTTCTGTTAACCTTAGTAGGTGGACCATCTGTAGACAAAGATCTATTTTGGATGTCAACAGTTTTGAATAACTTAAAAATGTGGTATTCTATCTTTTAATGGGGGGAGTTAAATTTTGGTACCATCAAGATTATCATTGTTAGACAGATTCTTAACTCTATGGATATTTCTTGCAATGGGATTAGGAATATCTTTAGGATGGGCAGTACCTGGATTGGCAGATATTTTATCAAAAATGTCAATTGGAACAACTTCTATGCCAATAGCTATCGGTTTGATAGTAATGATGTATCCTCCGCTGGCAAAGGTTAATTATAAGGAATTGGGGAAAGTATTCAAAAATCCAAAGGTTCTAATTCTATCCTTGGTACAGAACTGGGTTATAGGACCTATTCTTATGTTTATACTTGCAGTTGTATTTTTGAAATCAGACTCTGCATTAATGACGGGATTAATTCTGATAGGTCTTGCAAGATGCATAGCTATGGTTATTCTGTGGAATAGCTTGGCTGATGGAGACAGTGAGTACGCAGCAGCATTGGTAGCTTTCAACTCCATATTCCAGGTTTTATTTTATTCCATATTTGCATATTTGTTTGTAACAGTATTACCCCCTGTGTTTGGACTTACAGGTTATGAAGTTCATATATCAATGGGAGAAGTAGCATTATCAGTAGCGATATATCTTGGTATTCCATTTATTCTTGGCATGCTTACAAGGTTAGTCCTTGAACCAATTAAAGGAACTGAATGGTATACAAAAAGGTTTGTACCTAAAATCGGTCCATTAGCTCTTGTAGCCCTGTTATTTACAATTATTGTTATGTTCACGTATAAAGGACAATACATAGTTGAACTTCCGCTTGAGGTCGTAAAAGTTGCAATTCCGTTGCTTATTTATTTCATAATTATGTTCTCAGTATCTTTCTTTATAAGCTATAAATCTGGTATTGACTATAAGAAAACAACTACTTTGTCATTTACTGCTGCAAGTAACAACTTCGAACTTGCCATAGCAGTGGCAGTTGCTGTGTTTGGTATAGAATCTAAAGAAGCATTTACTGCTGTTATCGGTCCATTGGTTGAAGTACCTGTTATGATCGGGCTGGTAAATGTGGCTTTATTCTGGAAAAAGAAGTATTTTAATAAAAATTGAGTTCCGAAATCAAACAGTGGAGGGGTAGTATGAATATGCAGAATAAAACCAAGGTAGCATATATCTGTGTTCATAACTCATGCAGGTCACAGATGGCTGAAGCTATAACTAAAATAATTGCACCAGATAAATTCGAAGCTTATTCAGCAGGGACTGAAACAAAAGATAAGATCAATCAAGATGCTGTAGCTGTGATAAAAGAATTATATGGTGTTGATATGAACATAAGCCATAGGTCAAAGTTATTAACCGACATTCCACCTGTAGATATTGTTATCACAATGGGGTGCAATGTAAATTGCCCTTATCTTCCATGTAAGTACAGAGAAGACTGGGGATTGAATGATCCGACAGGTTTAGGCAAAAGTGAGCTAATAAAAACAGCTCAAATAATAGAACAGATGGTTCTAGACCTGAAAAGTAGAATAGACTATTAAAATCCACTACAGAGAAATCCTGATTTACGGTAAGTCATTTAATTTATTACAATTACGCGAAATAATAATTTCGCGTAATTGGATGGAGGGAACAATAGTATTTAATATCATAAGTAAAAATAATCTTATAGTAATAATAAATCCTGAGCTTATGCGTATATATTGTCCAACCATTTTCAATCAGATTAGTCACAACAATACTGTAAACCGATTAGCTTATGCAATTCATCTTCTAGATTAATTTCAAATCATGGCTGTTGTGCGCTATTTCTCATAATTAACGGTAGCTAATATCCTTTAACAATAATTGGCCTATTGAAATCGGTATTATTGATGACCATATCACATTTAGTCTTTGGTGAATACTTGCTTAGATATATTTTCTGTGCAGGTATGTAGCGTTCTTTATACCTTCGCAAAATTTCTTGGCCATATTTTGGAACATCTCGTACCATTACACGCCGGATTACTTCATCAAAGTTTATGTCTATAAATATGCGATAGCTAAAAAATTGGTCAATCGGAGGCCTATATAATAAAACGCCTTCAAGAATAACAATTGTGTTTTCATCAGCAATCAATTCTTTTGTATTTGAATATGTATCTGTGTCTAAATCAAGCAGATCAATTTGTCTATTGATACCGTTTCTGATTTCAGTTAATATCTCAACTATTCGCGATAAGTCAAAAGCATTGTCTATATATCCTTGAGGAGTGTTATCTATGCTGCGGACTGAGCGTGGATTATGAAAATCATCAATATGAAGTAATAATGTACTGTAGCCTTTGCATTTCAAATAATTATGTAATGCTTTAGAAAACATGGTCTTTCCAGATGTATCTACACCATTAATCCCGATTACAGCTGACTTTCCGAGATTGCATATATCTCTTTCGATTTTTGAAAACATCAAATATCTTAAAATAATTCCGTGTAATTGTGTAACATCATAAGCCATTTCATCGGCGCTATCAATATCATCAGCACCATATCCATAACTCACACCTATAAATGGTAGTTCATTATCTCTTGCTGCCGCAAGGTCTGTTATGCTGTCTCCAACCATAAGGCAATGAGCATGTGCTTGTTTTGTTTCAGCAAGCAAATTAGCAAGCACCTGAGATTTTGTAAGTCCTTCAACTCTCGGATAGATGAATTGAAAATATTGTTTTATGTTACAGCGAGTTAGAACAGTATCAATATATTCCTTACTACCCATTCCGCAGATTGCCAGTGTAACGCCATCGGCAGAAAGCGAAGCCAACATACTTTCTACTCCATCAAATAGGCGTCCTTGCTCTTTTACTACTTCTATCTCACGCCATCTCAACTCCTCGCGGAACTTAGCTCTCTCATCAGAAGACATATCTGGCGCTACCCTTCGCAATAATGAGTCTGTGGTAGTAAAAAGTAAAAACTGCTCATCTTCCGAAGTAAGTTCAATATTATATTTATTACAGATATCGTACAAAGTCGGTAAGTATGTTTCATGAGTACGGTACAACGTGCCATCTAAATCAAAGATAATGATATTAACTCACCTATCCTTTCGCATAGCATATATATACCAATATTTTATCCTAATATTTTATCCTAAGTTCCCATAAATTTTACCATCTTTAACTTCTCTTTATAGCCATAAGATGAATACTTGTATTATTTTACCACAAATTTGCATAAACTGTTGCAAATTTATATTTCTTATTAATATTTTCAATGACTGAGGCCACTGTAAATTATTAAAAGCCCTCCCTTTCTTAAGAGAAGGCTTAATATCACCCATGCCTTATCTTCTGGTCGGCAAATATATTTCACCGCCTGCCATTTCCACAAGCAAGGACTCAAAAATACCGCTGAGAGTAATAGTTTTTAACAACATCCACCGCTATCAGTACTGCCAGAGCAATCGCAGCTTGGTTCACTTCCTGTCAGCCAACCTTTAATAATTGCATATGCGCAGCCTACACCCGGTTTTACTTCAATGGCTCCAAAGGGACAATTTTTAGCACAGGCTCCACATTCCATGCACCTGTCCTTATCCCTTATCACAGCTTTCATATTTTGAGTATATAGCACTTTATGAGGACAAACCTCAATACATTTTTCGCATCCGGTACATTTATCCGAATTCAGCTTTAGTGTGGCAACATTTTTTAAATACCGATTTCTCATAGTCTTCCTCCTTAAAGCTTAAAAAAACTGTTAAGCAAAATCAAAACTATTCCTGCGCCTATGGATATAATAATCATTGGTATCGCTGTACGCATTTCCTTCAATACTCCTGAAAACGATGTATACGTCGATGAGCCGGTAAAGTTCATGGCATAAAATGCAGAAACTGATGGCAGAACCAGCAAATACCCTATTCCTCTGATTAAACTTAAGGGTGTCAATGATAACCTGGTGTAGAGTAATATTACAGCAATAGCCCATAGTAAACCTAACAACCACCCTTTCCAAGCAAAAGCACTGCCTGGAATCCAGGGAAGCAGTATCGGAGTCAGTACACAGCCTACAATTAAAGCACCCACATACCCATAAAAATCTATACTTCCAAAAGGGTTGACTGCAAGGAGGTTTATTAAAAATAGGATACCAAAAATAATCATAGATACTTTAAATGTACTTATAAGTTCAACTGGGGTTAAAACCAACCGGTCATAAGTGTTGAATGTAACTGTTTTCATTTCATCCGTCGCAATCATTCCTGAATTGATAAATTCTTTCAGGTCCTTCGCTCTTACGGTACCATATATCACTCTGAAGCCAGTATGTTTGGTCACCTCATGTGCACTTACACCCGGAGCACCCAATTGAGGCAATATTAATGTCCTATGAGCAACAATTTCATGAAGATTAGTTTTTCTAATGCGGTTCACGAGCTCCCTGGTCCCGAAGGTGCCTTTTCCTGCAGCACACCATACGTTTATACCCTTTGTATCCAATACTAAAATCCATGCATTAAGGCCTTCAAGTTCTTTTCTAAGAGCATCAAAGGTCAATTTATAATTGGCAGTTACAAGTACGATAGAATCTTTGTCAGGAGCTCCAACAGCATAAATGCCAGGATTTACTTTATAGTTCATCCGATCGATCCCCCAGCGTACTTTCCATGACCCCATAGTATCAGCGAAAATTAATTTTGTGGATACCTGCGGAACAATACCTGCATTTGTCTTTATCTCACCAATTACCCAATGATCGTTCTTATCGTATTGCGTAATTGGCTCTGCTGAGCATTTTTCGCGTCCACTGCAACTACAGGACTTTTCTTCCCCTAAAGCTGTTAACTTATTCCGCTTATCAGGAACCTTAATCTTGGGTTTTACTTTTATAGTTTTTAATTTGGAATTACTATTATTAGAATCACAGCAGTTTTTACTCTCCAATCTATTCACCCCTTAACTATTAACAGCACACATTTTTTCCAATGGCGTTAATTAATAATTGCAAACTCTCCATTACCTGATTTGCTTTATCTACAGGTAATGAATCATAAATTTTTGTAAAATAACAGTTCATATTCTCTTCAATATCTTTAAACATCTTGCTTCCGTTTACGGTAAGTGAAATTGTTACATATCTTCTATCCATTGGGTCAATATCCCGCTTTACCAGGTTACTATTCACTAAATTGTTAACTGTTCTGCTCATAGAGCTGCTTTCAAGGTTAAG
The DNA here is from genome assembly GCA_023431385.1 of Bacillota bacterium. Taxonomy (GTDB): domain Bacteria; phylum Bacillota; class Clostridia; order Acetivibrionales; family DSM-1351; genus Ruminiclostridium. The sequence continues at coordinate 18,988 of JAEYWA010000102.1, forward strand.
TAATTCGGCAAGTTCATTTAATGAAATACTCTTTGCACGGCCTATCTCAACTAAAGCATGACATTGAGCCATGGTGATTCCACCACAACAGGAGACTTGATATTCTTCTAGTACTCCAAGTTTTCTTTCCAGTATTCTTATCATTTCTCGCAATTGAACAGAATTATTTTCTTCCTTTATCATGAGTTCTCCTCCTGGTATAAGTTCATTTAGCTTTCGGTAACCCATCAACACGGTTGTTTAACAGTGTATAGATTGTAAATACTACTTACAACAATTGTAACATAGAATAATTCGGATATACAACTATTATGTAAAAATTTTCTTTAATCTTCTTTATCTACTGATTTTTCGTATGTTTGCAAATGTTAATTATTTCATGCTACAATTAATTAAGCTGATAATCCGCTGTATTATTATATCTGGGATCGCCAGCTTCTCTATAAATAGTATTGAAAAAGTTAAAATATCAATAAAAGTATCTATTTGGTAAAAGTCGTATTGTAAATTTAATATTGGGGGTTATTTAAATGGATTTCACAAATAAATTATTCATTGTGTCGGGAGCAGGGTCAGGTATAGGCAAAGCATGTACAGAGCTATTATTGAATTCGGATGCTACTGTTATTGGTATTGACATTAAGGATAGCGTAAAAATCCACGAAAAATATGTACATTTTACGGTTGATGTGAAGAATGAACAGAAGGTAAAGCAAATAGTTGATGAAATAGAATTAAAATATGGAAAAATAGACGGGCTTGTTAATTGTGCCGGTGTATTTGCATACTCAAAACCATTTTATGATCTGAGTATTACTGAATGGAATAATGTCATCGAGACTAACCTTACCGGAGTTTTTATCCTTTCAAAATATGTAGCATCAAATATGATAAAATACAAAGCCGGTAAAATCGTAAATATTAGTTGCATCAGATCAAAAATATTTAGACCCAATATGGCTGATTATGCAGCTGCCAAGGGCGGTGTAGTTGCCCTTACCTCAGCGATGGCTCTGGATTTGGCGGTTCATAACATACGTGTCAACTCTGTTGCCCCAGGGTTTACATATACTGGTATGACTTCTAATTCTTTTGATAATGCTCAAATACGCAGTTCTTCAGAAAGCTTAATACCTGTGGGGAAAATAGCAAAATCTGAAGATATTGCCAACGTAGTATTGTTTTTGTTATCCGATATGGCCGATTACATAAACGGAGAAACAATATTTGTTGACGGTGGCTATAAAATATCAAAATAGAAATATCTATTCGCTTATACCTTCTTTAATAATTTTGTAAATGTACTCCATATCAAGCACTTTGCGAAGTTCGTCAGCTAATTTGTTGTATTCATTTTCTTTATGTGATTTTAAATCAATTTTAGAGGTAACATTATATGTCAGGCCTTTCTTTCTATAAAGGCTCTTAATGATAGTGTTCAAAATTTCCTCATTGTCAAAAATACCGTGAACATAGCTTCCATAAATGTTACCCTGGCATATTCCGTCTGTTTTTACCTCACCGTCAATGCTTTTTAATTTTGATAAAAAGCCGCTTGTCTCAGTAATTCCCATATGAATTTCATAGCCTTCAAAACCTAAGCCGTTAAGGTCTGAAAAAATTCCTCTGGAATTTTCAAATCTACCACTAACCCTTGTTCTTGTTTTTACCTCTTGAAATACAGTGTCTGCCTCAATAAGTCCCAGTCCTTTTATTTCTCCTCCGCCCTCAACGTTATAAGGGTCTTTCAAGGTTTTACACAGCATTTGAAAGCCACCGCAAATTCCAAATACGGGATTGCCATTATTCGAATATTCCAATATCTCTGCTTCAAATCCACTTTCTCTTAGCCATTTCAAGTCATCAATGGTGTTCTTTGTGCCGGGCAAAATCAGTAAATCAGGATTTTTGAAGTCTTTGACATCTGAAATATATCTGACTTTGATACCCATTACTATCTCAAAGGCATTAAAGTCAGTAAAATTCGATATTTTAGGCAATCTGACAACAGCAATATCAATTTCAGATACAGATCCCTTATTTTTGAAAACCTCCGAAAGACTGTCTTCATCATCTATTCTCAGATCCATATAGGGAACCACGCCCACGGTTGGAACAGGAATAAGCTCTTCAAGCATTTTAAGACCAGGTTCAAGTAGCTTGACATCTCCACAGAACTTGTTAATTATGTTTCCCTTTACATACTTCTTTTCTGTTTCATCCATAAGCATGTAAGTCCCATAAAGAGCTGCAAAAACACCACCTCTAAAAATGTCTCCCACAATTAGGACTGGGGCGTTTGCTAGCTTTGCCATACCCATATTTACTATATCGTTTTCTTTTAAGTTTATTTCAGCGGGACTTCCAGCACCCTCTATAACAAGAATGTCGTTTTCTTCTGCCAGTGAATTATAACTTTTCATTATCTTGGAAATATATAAATCTTTATTTCTACGGTAATCCATAGAATTCATATTGCCCACAGCTTCCCCATTTAAAATAACCTGTGAGCTGCTGTCATTAGTCGGCTTTAATAGAACAGGATTCATTCGAATGTCAGGTTTTTTATAAGCTGCTTCTGCTTGCACTACCTGCGCCCTTCCCATCTCCAGCCCATCCTCTGTAATATAGGAATTCAGAGCCATATTCTGCGATTTAAAGGGCGCCACACTGAAGCCGTCCTGAGCGAAAATGCGGCAAAGCCCGGCAGTAATAAGACTTTTTCCTGCATTTGAAGTTGTACCCTGAATCATGATCGATTTAGCCAAAATAAATACTCCTGAAGATAGAATTGATTATGTTATAAGTTTTGTTTATATGCTACTATGCGTTTTGTTTAATTTGACAGTCTTTTTGCAAGTTTTACTGCCTCATAGGCATCCCCGGAATACCCGTCTGCTCCGATTACATTTGCATATTCCTCGTCTACTACTGCTCCTCCGATCATAAACCTGCAGTTTAAACCTTGCTCTTTTGCAAGGTTGATAACTTCTTTCATCTCTACCATGGTAGTAGTCATTAAGGCAGACAGGCCTATTATGTGAGCCTTCAATTTCTTTGCTTGGTCTACAATTTCCTCAGCACTTACATCCTTTCCGAGGTCATGTACCTTGAAGCCATAGTTGCGAAGCATAAGTCCGACTATGTTTTTCCCTATATCATGGATATCCCCTTTTACTGTAGCTATAACAATTACAACAGCTTCTTTTTCAACGTTTTTGTTTTTTTGCTTGAGCATTGGTTCTAAAACCGTAAAGCCGGCCTTCATTGTTTCGGCACTTTGAATAAGCTGAGGAAGAAAATATTTCTTTTCATCAAAAAGCTTTCCAACCTGGTTGATTGCAGGTATCAAATAAAGGTCAACAATGTCCTGAGGAGCAATCTTTTCAGCGACAGCCCTATCTACAAGCACTTTTATTACTTCATTGTCTCCATTTAAAACTGCATCAAATATTCTTTCACCTGTATTCTTTTCAGTGTTTTTTTTACCTGTTCTGTTCTCAATGACAGTTAAAGGTTTCTCCTTATTGTTAAAGTAAGTAATGTAATTTCTGCAATTTATATCATTTTTCATTATAACATCACAGGCCATTTTTATACACATAAGCAAGTCACTGGAGGGATTGGCTATTGCCATTGTAAGCCCCCTTGCTATTGCCATTGACATAAAAGCAGCATTTACCCAGCCTCTTTCAGGCAAGCCAAAGGAGACGTTTGACAAACCAACAATGGTTCCACATCCAAACTCTCTGCTGCACCATTCTATAAGCCTCAGGGTTTCTAGTGCTGCCTCCTGATTTGATGAAACCGTCATAACCAGTCCGTCTACCACAATGTCATTTTTCTGATAACCATAGGTAGCCGCTTTATTGAATACTTCCTGAACGATAGCCTGTCTCTGTATGGCCTTTTCCGGAACTCCCTCGTCACTCAGAGGAAGAAGTATAAACATAGCTCCATATTTAGCAGCCACCGGTAGCAAGCGTTCAAGCTTTATTTTTTCATGTGATATGGAATTAATAAGCGCACGTCCAGGATATATTCTTAAAGCTGCTTCAAGTACCTCCGGAGATGATGAATCCAAACACAAGGGAGCATCAGATATACTGCTGAGCAAACTCACGGTATTTACCATGACTTCCTTCTCATCTATACCCGGCATGCCTACATTCACATCCAGAATATCCGCGCCCTTTTCAACCTGTTCATGAGCAAATTTTCTTATTTCATTAGTTGAGCCTTCCTTGAGCTCTGCTTTCAGGCCTTTTTTTCCTGTTGGATTAATACGTTCGCCCACAATAGCCACCGGTTTATTAATACCAAAAAACACTGTTTTTCTTGAGGATGAAACCGCACTATATTCGCTAAAAACTGGATTCTGAGGCGTTAAATCCCGACTGTTCCTATACTGCTCTCTTATATAATCCGGGGAAGTTCCACAACAGCCTCCAAGCAGGTTCACACCGGCTTGAATAAAACGCTCTGTGTATGAGCCGAATTCTTCGGCTCCCATATCAAATACAGTTACACCATTTACCAGCCTGGGCAGACCGGCATTGGGCTTAGCCATCAGCGGTACCTTGGCATAAGGTTTCAGTTTAGTTATGATCTCCACCATATGCTCAGGACCTGTTGAACAATTACAGCCCACCGCGTCAGCTCCAAGACTTTGAAGGGTTATAAGGGCAGTAACCGGATCAGTTCCAGTCAGTGTTCTTAAACTTTCATCAAAGCTCATGCTTACACAAACCGGCAAGTCACAGCTCTCCTTTACAGCCAAAAGTGCAGCTCGAGCCTCCTGTATATCAATCATAGTCTCTATAACAAACAGATCCACTCCTCCAGCCAGCAGACCCCGTACCTGTTCTTTAAATATATCTACACATTCCTCGAATTGCATGTCTCCAAGAGTCTTTATAAATCTGCCTGTAGAAGCAATATCCCCTGCTACCAGACACTTTCCATCTGCAGCTTGTTTGGATAATTGTGCAAGCCTTTTATTAATTTCAAGGGTTCTGTCACCCAAGCCAAATTCTCCAAGCTTAATGCCATTTCCGCCAAAGGTACATGTATATATGATGTTTGAGCCCGCAGCTATATAGGCCTTTTGAATTTGCTTTATTATATCAGGATGTTCTATTACCCATTGTTCAGGACAAACTCCTGCAGGCATTCCTAGCTTCTGAAGTTCAGTACCCGTTGCACCATCCAGTATTTGAATATTTTGATAAACAAGCTCTTTAAACTGCGAAGTATTCATTTTAATCTGATTCTCCTTTTTCTTCCACTCCGGCGATGGCAATAACTGATTTCTCGGGAATGAGCATAAATTTTTCGGTAAGTGCCATATCCAGCTTACTGAGCTGTAGAGCTTCGAAAATATCTTTTTGATAAAAAAGTGGTAAATCTCCAAAACCGGGACTATATCTATGCTTCGTTAACTTCTTTCCTTCTCTTGCAAGCAGCTTGCACAGCAGCTGAACAATCCAGTCAAGTGTAGCATCTGCTGTTTGTGAGGCTACCGAGTCAAGAATCAATCCTGCTGACGCATTACCATTTCCTATTTCGTTAAAAATTCTTTTTGATACTTCATGGCCCACAGTCGATGCCATAAGAATAACACTTTGACTTTCCTTCAAAAGATTTGCCAGGCTTTTACTCAGTAAGCTTAATTTATTTTCAAGCACTACGCCTGTTATATCCCTTTTCAATATAGATAAATTCAAATATGCACCAGCTGGTTTACATAGAAATCTTCCTTGCTGGATACAATTTTCTATTAGCACTGAATCACTGGGCTTCAGTTCGGTCACACCCTCCCGATAGCCTAATCTGGACAATATCCGGTCTTTTCTGGGGGTGGCAGGAATATTCTCAAAGTATTTTATTCTGCTTGCCAAGGTTTCGTTCACGAAAACCAACTCCATATCAGATACTCTTAATTAAATGTCTATTTTAGTTTTATATATTATATTTCCTTTTTCAGGTAACGTCAACATGACAATGTATATAAAACAAATGTCTATGTTTAAGAAACAAATACATGAAGTCTACGTATTTAATATGGAAAATAATATATCTGTATTATACAGGGCTACTTCTGCAGTATTATTTTTTTATTATTATAATTTATGACAATTTCGGGCTGATATATAAGTGTTCCATCAAAAACAAAAGTATACCAGCTTTTATCCTTAAAAGTGATTTTCTCTGTTGTTTTTCTGTTATACTTGGATAGCATTTCGCTGACTTGATCACCAAATATCGGGTGTTCCAACGCTTCTCCACCGTTATTTGATAAAGTTACTCCGTCCAGCTCGATATTCTTCTTCTTTCCTGATAAATCTTCAGCGTATATATCCATGCCCAAGTACAGACTACGCTCTGGAGAAGAGTCAGAAATATATGAAAGAAAATCAAATTCATCGTCTCTATTTCGTATTCTATTTACTGCATTCCTGAATGCTTGGTTTTCTAAAGAACTTGGAGAAATTATAGCAATAAAATGTATACCGTCCTCTGAATACCCGCTATATACAGGAGAATCCTCAAGTCTAGTCCTTAATTCCATACAATTTGTTTTCACAAATGTTTTTTCTTCTTCTGTAAGAGAAAACATGGAATTAAGTCCATTTGCCCTGTCAGAAGCCAATATCAGATTATACTCTGACTTGTCCTCGGATTGAACCTTCTGTAACAAGTCTTTAAATTCAGTTAATAACTGATTCTTTATTATTGAATTATTTATTTTAAGCTTATCTGAGGTATCCTGACTTGATTTCTGATTATATTCCATTTGATTATTTATTGATACTCCCCAGCCCTCAACCTTATTATCCGGATTTAGCACAGCATAAAAAACACCGGTTGAGTACCTAAATTCAAATACAGTTACATCAGGTTCTTCGTGAGAAGTAAACTCATTGCCATACAGCTCTTTAAGTCGTTGGATACTGTCCCCTGATTTGAGGCCTTTAGAAGTTTGAAAAATTTCTATATTAAATACATAGATTTCATTAAGTACTTCATTTATATCAAAATAAAAACAAATACTGTCAGAAGTGATAATACTTCCTGCGCTACCATTGTTATCATTAAATGTAATTTTCATATTTCTTGACTTTAACAATGCCTTAACGTCTTTTTTTGTCATTCCCACGTTAAAGGTTCCTGCAGAATTTCCCGTCTGGTCGTTAACTATGATCTCCAAGCTGGATAAATTAACATCACTAGCCTTACTATTTGTAGTACTGTTTGTATCTTTGTCCTTTATAGTGACAACTGCATTGTTTGTTGTTTTATTTTTTACCTGACTAATTTCGGCGACTCCGGTTTGCTCCGAGAAATCACTTGTTATTGTAGTATTAGTACTATTTGCAGAATTAGTGCTATTTTTACATGCACACACAATAACTAAAATGATAGATAGAACTATACAATACAATACTTTTTTATACATTTTTAACTCCCTTAACATAAATATTTTTTTAATTGCCAAGGAAGGAAAAATGCATATAGTCTTTAGAACTTTTCCAGTCTCCTCCCCATATCCAACCATGTTTTTTAAAGGCTTTGACTACTGAACCGTCGGCAGCCATTGAATACTTATTTTTTCCGGGTTCGTATAATGTTCCTGCAATTATTTTATCATTCTTTATCATATAGTTTTCATCAGGATTTATATCAATTGCAGTACCATAGGAATGATGCGAAAGGCTACTGCTTGCAGCCATTTTTCTGAAATTATATCCCCCAACCGACTTAATCGGGAATTTTTCATCATGCTCATATATTTCGTTAAATATAGCCTTTACATCATCCTGCAAGTTTTTGTTAATAGTTAGTGATGACTTACTGGAGTACAATTTACCATTTTTATCGTATTTCCATACTTTTACGGTTATTGTCACCATGTTCTTGGAGGCTTCACTCTCAGTTTTATAATACTTTTTGTCTTTGCCAAACACAACATCTTCTTTATCCTTTCTGGACATATCAGCATAAGGTGTCTGGTCTTCTGATTTCTCGTCTTTAGCGCCGTCACTTACCTTTGTATCATCTTTATCCGGAGATGGTTCTTTGTTCTCTTTCTCCGATACAGCATTAGTGCTTGAGGTAATTTTCTTACAGGAATTATAGGTCTTTTTTCGCCTATCCTTGTACTTACCCATAACGCTGTTTGCCAAGGCGGCATCATGTATTTCCTCCAGACTCAGGCCTTTACCGCCGCCGGCTGCCTTTACGATCTTTTTAGCATTGGCAGGACTCTGGTTGTATAAATCCGCAAAGTACACAAGAACTTGGCTATCAGTTATTCCAAGTCCTTTTCCTATATTTATATAACCTCCCACGTCAATTCTTGACTGCTCATCCTGTGCAGACTTACCTTCTGCTGTATTCAGCAATTTTGATATTGCAGTCGCTTCTGAATCAGTCAGGGTCTTCGTACTCCAATACTCATCACTGCTGTCAAGATTATCATATATACTTTTAGTCAAAATACTTTTTGTTAAATCAGGATTCTTATCATTTATCCTGTTAAGCAAATCCCTGGCTCGGCTTGCATGCCATTGAATTTTACCTATACTTAGTGCACCATTATCATCCTTTGCCACAGTGGCATAGGCTCCCTCATTTCCAAAGATAATCTTTTCTGCTATAGGTACTAAGTTATCGTCTCCAGCCTTTTCTGTTTGTGACTTTGATGAAGGTTCTACTGTCTTTTCACTTTTATTTTGATTTTTATTATCATTTTTATTGTCAATTTTATTGCCATTATCTTTTGGTTTAGCAATATCAGACTGTTTGGGTAAAATTATTACCTGACCGGGATATATTTTATTTTTATCTTTAATTTTATTAAGCCTTACAAGCTCATCCACGGTTGTATTATATCTGCTGGCAATCAAGCCAAGATAGTCACCTGGCTTTACTACATATGTACCCTCTTTTGATTCTGTTTTTACCGTATTACCTTCCTCTTTCTGAGAGATTTTTTTAGCCTCAGGTTCCTTTATTTCAGATAATAACTTAAGTACTGCCTGGTTACCAATGGAATGTTGGAGCAACCTCAAATCTTGACTGGTTAATGATTTGGGATTTCTGCGAATTCGCCATATTGTTTCGAGAACATCCTTTATTGATTCTGTGCTCTTCTTATTATTGCTATTACCTTTTTGTTGAATATTCTTATTGCTTCTGCCTTGGTTTTGTTCATGGCGTGTTATTTTTTCGTACATAATCACTCCACCTTCTAATTTTACCTTATTTTTGTATTTATTCAAATAGTTATCAATAATATAGGTAATTTTAGCTCGGATATAACAACCAATATAATAAGCATTATTACACAGCAGTTTTCAAATAATTTTTTGGTATAAAACTAAAAACAGGACATGGAAAGCCATGCCCTGTTTTTAATATACTAATAAACCTTAAATTCGTAAAAGCTAGCCCATGTATCTGCTTCCAGACCTGTGACTGTTATTCTGACGTACCGTATATTGTTAGCTGTAAAACTATCTTTGTGAGTCTGTTCTGAAATAGTATTTCCAGTATTATCAACAGCTGCTGCCCAGTTTATACCATCGCTTGATACTTCAAGCTTATACTTATATACCTTGCTCTTTTCCCAGATAATCTCAGTACCGGTTAGATCCAGATTACCTCCCAGGTCTACCTGCCACCAGTGATTAACACCCTCATCGGCGGCACACCAGCGTGTGTTAATATTCCCATCATTTCCGTTTGCAGCAGGATTACCGTTTTCTACGCTGTCCGAAATGACAGTTTTACCAGAAGCTAAGTTGCTTTTTATATGCTGGGTAGAAACGGTTACCGGTGAGGATTGACCAGAGCTGTTACCGGCTGCATCAACGGCAGCTATTGTATAAGAGTATGTTGTGTTTTCAGCAAGATCTGTATCGGTGTAATTTGTAACAGAATATACATTCTCAATCAGATCGCCGTTTCTATATATCCTGTAGATTTTCACATCATTATTATCTACAGCTGCAGTCCAGCTTAAATTTATCTTATTACGTGAGACAGCTACTGCTTTCAGGTTTTGGGGAATTGATGGAGCCTGTGAATCAACATCGGAGCAATATAACTGACTCTTGGGTACAATTTGTTTTTTCTGACTTGGACTGGACCAGAATAATTTTACTTCTGCTTCACTGGTTTTATCAAAGTATTCATATTTTATATCATATTTCTGTCCTGCTATCAGTGTAATAGTGCCGCTATCTTCTGTTGAACTGTGTTCATACCAGTTATCAATTACCTTTCTTCCATTTATCCAAAGCCTGACTCCATCGTCTGAAATTGTATGGAATGTATATGCCTCAGAATATAAAGGTTGGATTTGACCTGTCCAGCGGACTGAAAATTCATCTGGCCCCATGGTTGAAATAGGTGCTTTATTCCGCCAATTAAAATTAATTGTTTCATCAACCCGTTGTTTTACCAGACTTGTGAAATCAATGTTATTGTAATACTCTCCTTTAAGCCCGTTACCATTTCCTGTGGAAATCTGCGGGGTTGAAGCCGCAGTTTTTGCCACAGCACTGGAGCTAATCTGGGAATTGTTACCCGCTGAATCAAATGCGGCAACGGCATATTTGTAGGTTGTATTCGCTTTTAGGTTTGTATCGGCATAAGTTGTTGAGTTATTGATTGTCTTGACCAAAACTCCGTCTCGGTAAATTTTATAGCCGGCAATATCCACATCATCTGTAGAGGCCATCCAATTCAAGTTTATTTGATTTGATGAAACAGCTGTTGCACGCAGTCCTATAGGGACAGTTGGTGATTTGGAATCTACAGCTGCAGAATAAAGCTGACTCTTAGGAACGATTTCTTCCGATTGGCTTGAGCTGGACCATTTGAGATCTATTTTGCCACTTTCGGTGTTATTATAATAATCCAACCTGATACTATATTTTTTTCCTGCAGACAGACTAATAGTTCCAAAGTCTTCTGTTTCGTCATGATCAGTCCAATTATCAATAAGCATAGAACCGTTAACCCACAATCTCACTCCATCATCAGATGTTGTTATGAATGTATATTCCTCCGAGTAAAGGGGCTGAATTTGTCCTGTCCAGCGTATTGAATATGTCTCTTTATCAATTCTATAATCAGGGGAATAGTACTCCCAATATTCATCAATAGTTTCATCTATGCGTGAAAACTTTAAATCTGTAAGGTTCCTGTTATTATAGTATTCTCCTTTAAGTCCGTTGCCGTTTCCATATCCGTAATTAGTATCTTTTGCTCCTGGGGTTTTTACATAAGCCAATTCACTGTGGTTTGAGAAGTTGCCCGCTGAGTCATAAGCTACTATTGAATACACATAAACTGTTCCGGCAGTCAAACCTCTATCCCTATAGGAAGTACCGCTTGATACATCTGCAACCTCGCTACCGTCTCTGTATACTTTGTAACCAGCAACACCATTATTATCATAGGAGGCGTTCCAGTTTATGGCGACCTCGTTGGATACAGGTGCGGTTACTACAATTGTGGTGGGAGCAGTTGGTGCTTGGTAATCAGATTCTGTATTTATATTATCACCAAACACCTTAAATTCGGAAAAACTGGCCCAACAGCCTGACTCCAGACCGGTGACAGTAATCCTCACAAATCGAACAGATTTTGCACTAAACCTATCTGTTTGATTCTTTTGTTTTTTTGTATTGCTTTTCTTATTAACTTTCTGCTTCCAGTCCCAGTTATCAGGAGACACCTCTATTTTATACTTGTATTCTTTGTTTGATTTTTCCCATATAACTTCGGTACCACTTATGTCATACATAGATCCAAGATCAACTGTCCACCAGTGATTTACTGATTCGTCAGCAGCACACCAACGAGTAGAGAGATTTCCGTCATTGCCCTTATAATCAGGATTTTCTGATTGTTGACTATCTGAGTATGACTTTTTATTTAACGCTATATTATTTCCATATATTTTCGAATCTTTTGAAAATACAATTACTCTATCAGCAGTAATGCTGGTACCTTTAGATTTTTTATTCTTATTTCCGGTAACACGGACCTTTAAAGTATGCTGCCCATCCTTTAAATTCGGGCTTGAATATATCAATACATTGTCTCCTCTTTCGGCAGAGTATAAATCTATATTAACTTCTCTGCCATTGTCTATTGATACGGCAGCAATACCATGATGGTTTGCTTTTGCTCCGTAAAGCTTTATTTGATTACCATTAAATTTTACTTTGTAATATGAATCACGGTCTGAGGACCAGTGGTTATCCTCTAAATATGCCTTATTCTGAGTTCCATAGTTCCATTTTCCGCTATATTCAAACTGGTTCAACCCCGTACCCATTATATTATCATTAATACTGTTACTTCCATTATCATCCACAATAACTATGCCGGCGCCTTCATTGATTTCTACATTCTTACCAAGAACCTCTGCTATAAATTTAATTAATGCTAAAGTTCTGTTTTTTTTGCTGGCTGTAAAAACGCTGTTTTTAATTTCATAACTGTTTACTTTTATAACTTTTGTCTTAAGGTTCATGACAAGTGAAATATTACCATCTTTTATTGTAACAATATTAGTTTTCTCATTCCAGGCCACTTTAACACCAAGACCCTCTTCTATAGGTTTTACAGGTATTTTGAATTCATTGTAACTTATAACATATCCATCGTTGAAAAAATACTCTTTTCCATTAATAAAAATAGATGTAGATTCATCCTCTTTCGGATAATTACTTTTAGTATCGTTTTTCCAATTAAAGCCGTGTTTTTCGCCAGGATTGGCTAATACAACCGTAGATGAGAGCAGCAGTACAATTGTCAAAAGGACACAAATAAATTTCTTCATGTAGCTAACCTCCAAAAATCATAATTACTAAGATTAAAAATTAAATCTTGTTAATTTATTATATTCGATTACCAATGTTAATTTATGGAAGTTAACTAAATATAATACTAATGTAAGTTTTTTGTAACAGTACCAGTAATTGCGATTATTTTACAGACAAGTATGTTATAATTAAATAAAAAAGCCACAAAATCGGACAGTTAGGCGATTTTGTGGCTTTTTATTTATAATGTCTATTTTAAATAACTCGTTTAGCTCCTATGTACGTTCCTCTATATTCAGAAAGTTTCTGTACACGCACTGCCCCATTAGAAGAAGATGCATGAATAAAACTATCTCCTCCCAGATAAATACCTGCGTGATCTATCACTCCTGACGCTTTACGTGAGGATGCATCAAAGAAAAGAATATCACCTGGTTCGAGCTGACTCTTAGAAACCTTAACTCCATTTGAATACATACTTTGAGCGGATCTGTTAAGCTTAATACCAAACTTTTGATATATGTATCCAACAAGTCCAGAACAATCAAAGCCAGTTTGAGGGTTAGCTCCACCGTACTTGTATTTAACTCCTGTAAATTGCTGTGCATAGGCCACAATTTTAGAGTTAATTGATGCAGCGTCATCCTTTAATGCTAAAGTTGTTAATGTAGGTGCATTATCGGAACGTGATACTATTGACTCAGTATTAGCAGTAGTATTTGCCCAAGTAGTTGCCGAAACGAATTTAGCAGCTACATATCCGACTTTCGATCCAATTTTAACTTTGTTCCAACCATTTACAGTATCTAGAATAACAACAGCAGTATTCTTTTTAAGCAAAGTTATTTTTTTTGAGTAAGTTCCCGGTCCGGTTCTGAAATTAACGCCATTGGCATTAATTTTTCCTTTTGATGAAACAATTTTTAAATAATCGTCATTTACCCATCCTGTCTTGTTATTATAAGACACTTTATACCAGCCTTCGGACTTATCGATCACAGTAACATTTGAATTACTTAGTTTTGTAATAATTGTAGATGATGTATTTGGAGCTTTTCTAAAATTAACCTTTGTACCTGTAACTTTTCCAGGTACTGAGGCCGCCATTGCAATTGATGAAATAAATGCAAGAGATAAAACTAGAAAACAGCCAGCCAGTACCTTGTTTAATTTATTTGTCATTAGTCCTCCTATAGTGCGCTTCCGAAGTTAGCTGCCGGGTTCGGGTAATAGGATCACCCTACCATATCAATGGATTAACCCCCTTTTTTCTGGTTCCTCCGTTCCTCATATGAGGATTCAGCGATTTTTTACCATTATCCTTGAATATATGAAATATCTTGTCCGGATGTTTGGTTTGCTGTCAGATTTATTTTCCAACAGCAATCGTATTCTCTCCTTCACCCCCTTTCGAATATTAGATTAATTCTTAATTGTGTTTACATAATATATTACTATAATATTCGACATTGATAAACCCTTTTAAGGCATATGTCATAAATTGGTATAATCTGATAGTATTCCTTATTATGGTTTATTCAGCATTGACTTTGCTCCAAATTGGTTCAAAAGCCTTAAATAATGGTTAGCCTCTCTTAAGGTATGATCACCTAAAAGAGGAAGAATTATCGATTTAATTTTACATTGCAGAAGCCCTTGAGTACCTTGTTCTTTAAATTCGCTAATTCTTTGAGTAGCGTTTATACTGTCTTCAGTTACCTTACTTTCAGGTATTGTCATATTCATGGCGGCTTTGGCTTCCAGAGTCAACTGGTCGAATTCATTACCGAAATCATGAGCAGTGTTAATGAGTTCATTTTCAGTAGGATCAAGTAAACCGCGAATGAACTTTGAATGCTCTGCCATTATTCTATTCCAGAAAACCTCTGTTTCCAAAGCTTCTTTTTCAATATCTATTTCTTCTCTCCTCTGTAGTCTATGAATAGTTTTTAAATACAACTTTGCCTCACGCATAATATGGTCTATTAATAAGGGATAATTTACAGTAAACATTTTACAAGCTATCACTCTGTTCAATATAGTATTCTTAAAACGGATTAAATCGCTTACCAGGCTAATTGCTCTATTATTTATGGAAATTACTCTTTGTTCCATTGTTGGATTTATTGAAACATAGTTTCCTGCCATAAGATTACTTTCGGCCTTCGTAAGATTAATTGGTATTCTTATTCCAGTATAATAAGATGAAGCCGATTCGGCATCACTGGTGTAAGGAGTAATAAACTCACCGGAATTTAGAGTATTATAACTTACCACACCATTAGAAATCGATATGACATCTCCCATTAATCTATCAAATTCTCTTCTGAATTCATCTGCGGTTCTTGTGAATGAATTGTCTTTCGGTGTAAAACCGACCTCAAGAAAAAAGGAGTGTTCCTTCATAATCCTTACGAAAAAAAGATGAAGCTCCAACGATAAGCGGATAAAATCACTACTTGCAAGCATATAATTCAACCTTTCAAAATAATTCACTTTAATATACTTTATGTTTACTAGCGCAAACTGTTACCAGATATATACAGAACTGAGGCGGCAGAGTAACTTTTGTCCTGTACTGTATGTCAATAAGCCGCCTTTCAGATATTAACAAAGTGATAAGAAATTTGTACACAAACAAAAAGAACCCAATGGGGTTCTTTTTGTTCTATACCTTTATTTTAGTAAACATGCAAAAATACTACTCAAAATCCTTTAAATAACTCTTAACCTTTTCAATTGGTGTCTCCCTATCAATAAGAGGCTTGTCAACCCTAAGAAAATCAAATTTATCGTTAAAGGTCTGCTTTTCCTGTTGATATAATATACCTATCGGGATGCGGTCTCCCCACTCCATTGCCTTCTCCATGGCTTTTAGTCTGTCAGTGGAATCATAACTATCCTCCAGCTTATATACACGTTTGCTGTACCACTGGAAGGTATTTACTTTATTAAAACTTACGCAGGGCTGTAAAATATCCACCAGGGCGTACCCTTTAAACTTCATAGCCTCTATCATAATTGAGGTTAAGTGTTCTTTATCCCCGCTGAAGGCCCTGGCCACAAAACCCGCACCCAAGGCCAATGCTACCAGCAAGGGATTTAAAGGCTCATTCATTGAACCTGCAGTTTGTACTCCGGTAATTTGTCCGACAGCTGTTGTAGGTGAAGCCTGACCTTTGGTAAGCCCATATATCTGGTTATCGTGAACAAAATGCGTCACATCAACATTTCTTCTTATGTTGTGTAAAAAGTGATTTCCACCTTCACCGTAGGAATCGCCGTCTCCAGTATTTATAACCACTGTGAGATCCTTATTAACTATTTTTGCTGCAACTGCAGGAGGAAGAGATCTTCCGTGCAGGCCGCAGAAGCCATTTGTATTAATGTACTGGGGGGTTTTCGCGGCCTGTCCAATACCTCCAACAACCAAAACTTCATGAGGCTTCTTCCCTAACTGCTCCAACGCCGACTTTAAGCAGTCTATTATGCTTATATCTCCACATCCAGGACACCAGGCTGTTTCAGAAACATTATATTTTATTTCACACATAACTATTTATCCCCCTTGACTTTTTCATAGATATACCGGGAACTCATAGGCCGTCCGTCATATCTAAGGACACTGTTATCGCAGAATATTCCCGTAACTTCAGAGATAACTGAGGCCAACTGCCCAGTTGCATTCTGTTCCACATTTATAAGCCTTTTTGCATGGTTTGCCTTTTCTAATAGAAGTTTAGTAGGTAGAGGCCAGATATCTCCGAATACTAGAGCACCATATTTCTCACTGGAGTTTCTGTTCAACATCTGCACTGCCTCTGAAATCGGTCCCCAAATTGAACCCCACGCAAGCAGCAAAACATCACAGTTCTCTTCCCCAATAAATTCAGGTTCCTGAAGATCTTCCTGATGTAATAATTGCAGCTTACGCATTCTTTTTTCTACCATTTGGTTTCTGACTTCGGCATCCTCAGTAATATGTCCTGATTCATCATGCTCGTCACTGTCTACAAGTATAGTTACACCAGGATTCTTACCTGGGATGATTCTCGGTGAAATCCCGGTTTCAGTGACCTCATATCTCTTATATGGCTTATTTTCCTCATATTTGTAGCTGGTTATGCCCCTGTTCCTCTCAATTGAGTCCAAATTAAAGGGCTTAACAGTCACTGTTGAATCTGCCAGGAACTGATCACTTAGAAGAATAACAGGTATCTGATATTTATCTGCAATATTAAAAGCTCTGACAGTCTGATTAAAGGCATCCTCAGGGTTTCTTAAAGCTATAACCATACGAGGAAATTCGCCTTGAGAAGCCGATATAACAAATTTAAGGTCACTTTGTTCTGTTCTGGTAGGCAGTCCGGTTGTCGGCCCTGGACGTTGCACCTCAGCAATTACCAAAGGCACTTCCTGCATTGCCGAAAGTCCTAACGCCTCAACCTTTAATGCAAAGCCGCCACCAGAGGTTCCGGTCATAGCTCTTGCACCGGCGTATGAGGCTCCGATAGCCATATTTATTGCTGCTATCTCATCCTCTGCCTGCTCTACCACTATTTCTGCATCCAGCATTTTTGAAGCCAAATAATCCATAATGCTTGTAGATGGTGTCATTGGATAAGCAGAATAAAATTTGCAGCCCGCGGCAATTGCTCCAAGAGCAACAGCTTCATTTCCATTAATAAGAATATTGTTATGCTGTAAGGATGTACTTACGTTATACTTCTTTGTCGTAAGCTTTCTCCCCTCAAGAACTGCATTATAGTTCATACTTGCAAGTTCTTCATTAAAAAAGGTTTTAAGAACGGCTGCAGTATCACTGTCATTGATACCAAACAATTCTAAAACAGCTCCAATTGCTACACTTCCATTTGCTCTTGCATTACCTACCTTTGAGGCAATGTTTTTTAGGGGAAGCTTTATAGTTCTTAAATCTGAATTTGCGATTTCATTGTCGCATACTGCAAAACCATCAGCTTTTAACCGATTCATGTGATATTCCAGTGTTTCGCTGTTCATTGCAACAATGCCATCCAACTCTTCTGAATGTGAGTATAATTTCTCATCACCGAAGCGTATTTGAATAAAATTATGGCCCCCTCTTACCCTAGACATGTAATCTCTGATTGTGAAAACCTCAAAACCTCGTCTTTGTAAAATTTTTTCAAAAACAGCAGCTAGAGTCTCAATGCCCTGTCCTGCTGCACCTCCGATTAAAATATTATAATACACAATTCCACCTCTTTTTTCTATAAAATAGAATTATTATTGAATATCGCTTAAATAATACCACTTTTAATATCAAAAAAAAATAGAAATTTTTTGTACCTTAACGTTATAAAACCAGCAATATGGAACTATACTATCTATATATTCCATATTGATTGGAGATTTGAAATGTTCACTGACAAAAAACTTATGAGAGCTTATAAGAACGCCAGAATTGAATTTATAGACGAAAATTCCAGGTTCATATTCTTCAGCGATTGTCATAGGGGTGATGACAGTGTATCAGATGAATTCAGCAGAAATCAGAACATAATGTTAAGGGCTTTAGAATACTACTTTGAAAATGGATATACATACGTCGAGGTTGGAGATGGAGATGAACTATGGGAATATCCAAGATTTAAACATATAAGGCTGGCTCATAGTGATGTATTCTCGGTTTTAAAAAAATTACATGATCACAACAAGCTTATAATGATGTACGGAAATCACAATATTTATTTAAGGAATAAGGAGTACGTTAGAAATAATTTTTATAAATTCTATGATGATTACACTCAGGATATGCATGACCTTTTTGTTGGACTTAATCCTATAGAGGCTTTGGTTCTCAAACTTAAAAGCACAGGACAGGAAATATTCATTGTTCACGGACACCAGGGGGATCTGATGAACGACCAGCTTTGGGGTATAAATATGTTCTTCCTCAGATATTTTTGGAGATTTATGCATGTTGTAGGCTTTCAGAATCCTTCTAGTCCTGCCAGAAACCATTTTAAGAGACATAAAATAGAGAGAAACTATAAAAAATGGATATTAAAACACAGAAAAATGCTTATTTGTGGCCATACACACAGACAAAAATTCCCTAAACCTCAGGAACTTCCCTATTTTAATACCGGCTGCTGCATTCACTCAAAAGGTATAACTGGTATAGAAATATTAGAAGGTAGGATAATGATGATAGATTGGCGAGTAAAGGCAGATCCTGAAGGAGTTTTAAAAGTTGAGAGACATATTATGAGGGGGCCTGAGCCTATTGATAAATTTGGTGATAATTTTTTTAACAACTATTCTTTAAAAAGTAATAAGCTTGATGTAGAAGAAGATTGATGATAAGCAATGATGGATTATTTTAGTATGAATGAGGAAAAGATTAAATATTAATCAATGTATCTCGTCAACTTTATACCACTGATTTATAAGAGTGTCCAATCTTTGACTGAGAGTCAGTATTTCATTACCGTTAAGGTCTTTACCCTCAGCTATTTTATCATTTATCTCCTGTCGTAATTTATTAATTTTTAACTTAATTATGTCCAAGTCCTTCATTTACAACCCTTTCTAGTTCAAATTACAAACTAATTCAATTATACTTGATTAATGTGAATTTTATATGAAGATTGAATGAATGTAATCCTACTTAATATTTAAGGAAATTGATGCTATAATTAATTCATAGTTTCTCGTCATTGATTATTTATGACGTATAACATAATAACAATATATACATTATAAGGCAATAGTAAATTTACAAATAAGTAAAATTTAGTAAGTATTAATAAATTGTACGTGCTAAGTACTTAAAAAGTATTACACAATTTTAAAAATTTTGTAGAGGTTACATATGAAAAGTCTAACTGAATATGAAATGCCTGACGTTTTAAGGGATTTTCTAAACTATCTTCAGACAATAAAAGGGAAATCCATAAATACTGTACAGGTTTATTTCTATGATTTGAGAGTTTTTTTCCGGTTTCTAAAGCTGCATAGAAATATCGCAGATAAAAAAATGGAATTTGATGATATCAGTATACTGGATGTTGACGCTCAACTTTTGCGTTCAGTTACATTAAGTGATTTATATTCATATATGTCCTTTGTAAGCAATAACCGGGACAATACTTCTCATGCCCGTGCAAGAAAGGTAGCAA
>JAEYWA010000235.1 GCA_023431385.1 Bacillota bacterium
TCTGTTATGACAATGTTCTTCCGCCCGGAATCCCCTTTTTCTATCTCATGCTTTGCACGGACTTTTATCTTTCCTTCGCCTTTTTCATAGATAGCTTGCATCTCGTCAGCATTTGTAATCAGCCCGCCGGTAGGAAAATCCGGTGCAGGGATGTAGTTCATCAGCTGTTCAATCGTAATGTTTGGCTTGTCCATGTAGGCAATTACTCCGTCAATCACCTCGGATGGGTTATGAGGAGGGATATTAGTTGCCATACCAACAGCAATACCGGTAGTCCCGTTAATCAATAGGTTAGGAAGGGTAGCAGGAAGGACAACAGGTTCCTTTTCGCTATCATCGAAGTTAGGAGTAAAGTCTACCAGCCCTTTGTCCAGATTGTTTAACAGAGCTAGGGCACCAGTGCTTAAGCGTGCTTCCGTGTAACGCATGGCTGCGGCACCATCACCATCGATGGAACCAAAATTCCCATGGCCGTCTACTAAGGGAATGGATAGGGAATACTCCTCCGACATATGCACCAATGCTTCGTAGATGGAGCTGTCACCGTGAGGGTGGTATTTACCCATGGTATCACCAACGATACGGGCACTCTTTCTGTGTGGCTTATCAGGGTTTAGGCCCAGTTCATGCATGGCATATAAAATACGGCGTTGCACCGGTTTTAAACCATCTCGCACATCTGGCAGAGCACGGGCAATAATAACACTCATGGCGTAATCACGGTAACTGGTTTTCATCTCTTCAGAGAAATCTATCATAATCAAATTTTCAGTTGATTTACTCATGGTAATAATCCTTTCTACTCATTTGTTCTAATGAAATGTAAAGCTTTATGCAAGGACTATACATCGATCTTGGCATACTTGGCTTCTTCCATAATAAACGCACGACGAGGTGGTACATT
The DNA here is from genome assembly GCA_023431385.1 of Bacillota bacterium. Taxonomy (GTDB): domain Bacteria; phylum Bacillota; class Clostridia; order Acetivibrionales; family DSM-1351; genus Ruminiclostridium. The sequence goes on from JAEYWA010000235.1 coordinate 905, forward strand.
GCTACTCATAAGAACAGTTGTAACCTCATCTGCTTCTACAGTATCGGAGATATCAATTCGGGCCAACTGCCTAGTCTCCGGATCTAGTGTGGTTTCCCAGAGCTGGTGCGCATCCATTTCTCCAAGACCTTTGTAACGCTGAAGAGCAAGAATCTTATTACCTGGAAGTTTACGGAACTTCTCTAATTCAAAATCATTAAAAAGGTATTCCATCTTTTTGACTTTCTTAGATTTTTCATGGGTCTCATATTCCACGCGGTAAAGAGGTGGAAGACCACGGTAAATCTTACCTCCCATAATCAGTTCAGGCATGAAACGGTAGAAAAAGGTCAGTAGTAAAGTGCTGATATGTGCACCATCTACGTCTGCATCGGTAAGGATGATAATCTTGTCATAGCGTAGCTTGCTTATATCAAAATCATCTCCAATTCCGCATCCTAAGGCTGCGATCATAGATTTGATTTCGTTATTAACAAGAATTTTCTCTAAAGCAGCCTTCTCTACGTTTAGAATCTTACCTCGAAGAGGAAGAACAGCCTGGGTTCTACGATTACGGGCAGTCTTAACGGTACCGCCGGCACTATCACCTTCGACTATATAGACCTCGCATTCCTCTGGCTTTTTAGAGGAGCAGGAGGCTAATTTGCTTTTGGTATCTACGTCATTTAATTGCTTCAGTACGGCATTACGGGCTTTGTCTGAAGCTCTTCTAGCATTATAGGATTTCAAAGAGTTTTCTAAGATAGATTTGAGAATCTCTACATTTTTATCAAAATACCGTTGTACTTCGATGCTGAAGATCTCGTCTACGGCACTTTTGGCATCCGTATTTCCTAACTTGGTTTTGGTCTGGCCTTCAAACTGAGGGTCTGGATGCTTAATGGAAATAATAGCAACAATACCATTACGGATATCTTTGCCGTCAAAATTCTCATCCTTGTCCTTTAAGATACCCAGTTCTCTTGCATATTGATTCATAACTCTTGTTAAGGCTGTCTTAAAGCCGGTTACCAGAGTTCCTCCATCTACTACATTAATACGGTTGCAATAGGCGTTAATCTGTTCAGAGTAGTTGTTGGTGTATTGGAAGGCAACCTCTACTTCAATATCGCCACTCTCTCCCTCGATATAGATTGGAGTCTGATGAAGCACGGGCATCTCTCTGGTGAGGTAAGCAACGAAGCTTTGAATACCATATTCCTCAATATATTCCTTGGTTTCTCCCGTATTTTCATCTTTGAAAATTAATTTTAGGTTTTTATTCAGAAAAGCAGTCTCTTTCAGTTTCTTTTTTATGGTTTCCGCTTTGAACTCTACTGTTTCAAAAATACTGGCATCAGGGTAAAAGGTAACCTTGGTTCCAGTTACAGACTTTTTACAGGTTCCTACCACTGGAAGTAGGCCATTTTCTAACTCTGTTATAGGATGACCACCGTCTGCATACTCATCACGGTAAATCTTCCCATCCCTTCTGACCTCTACAATCATGCGGCTGGATAGGGCATTAACAACAGACGCACCAACACCATGAAGACCACCGGATACTTTATAGACATTACTAGCAAACTTGCCACCAGCATGAAGAATGGTATAAACAACACGAACAGTAGGAATATGTTTGGTTGGATGTAAATCGACAGGAACACCGCGGCCACTGTCTTCAAT
>JAEYWA010000278.1 GCA_023431385.1 Bacillota bacterium
TATTTAAGCATAAAGATAAGGAAACAACATTAAAAATAACTCGAAAGGCCAGTGCAGCTTCAACTCCATACCAGATGAACAAGGCTGAATTCAGAGGGGGCTTCTTTAGCCCTGCTGCAAATATGACACTGAAAACCGGACAAAAAATTGATTTCTCCTGTGTTGCGCCTACCGGAGCAACGGTATGGGTCGAAATAGGAAAACATAAGGTTCAATTATCAAACTCTGGTAATATGGATTCAAACGGAGGAAGCCTTGTGCCTGCAAGATACAAGGGAACCTTTGTAATGCCTGCTGTTCCCGGAAACGAAAGAGTACTTAAGCTTGATAAGCCAGTATTTGTAATGGAGTATAAAGGACAGAGGATAACCAGTAAGCGGAGCAATACCTTAAGTGTTCAATCAGATAAATATAATAAATATGCTGTAATCAGTACTGCTGAGGCAGAGGCTGTAGCAAGGTCAGGACCTTCAACCGACTTTTCAAGAGTTACACCGCTGATAAACGGAGCGGTAGACAATATTGTAGGAGAGCAAAGCGGATATTACCTGCTGCAAAGCGGTGTCTGGACAGATAGCAGGTATGTAAAGGTTGTGAATAACAAAGCACTTGCAGCAAACAAGATAAGTTCAATAACATTAAAAGATAACGGCAACTATACTGACATTACCTTTAAAATGCCTGTGAATGCAGTATTTGGGGTTGATGTATCATCCTCAAAGGTTGTACTTAATATCTATAATACAAAGGGAATAAGCACTACTGCAGCAGCACCGACTGCATCAGTCTTCAAATCTATAGGTTACAGTTATTTGAATGGCACTGCCCAGTATACCTTTAATTTAAAGTCGGAGGACAACTATTTTGGCTATTATGCTGCTTATAAAAACGGCTCACTTGTCTTCTCCTTGAAAAATGCACCAAAAATTTCAGGAACTGGCAGTAAGCCTTTAACAGGTTTAAAGGTTTTGCTTGATGCGGGGCATGGAGGAAGTGAATCGGGTGCAATTGGTCCTTTGGGTAAGTATGGTCTTTACGAAAAACAGATTAATCTTGCTATAACCCTGAATACCAGAAAGTATCTGCAAAATTTAGGTGCTACTGTTATTATGACAAGAACAAGCGATAAGACTGTCAGTCTTTCTGAAAGAGCCAATATGATTAGAAAGGAAAAGCCTGATATTGCGGTGTCCATACACAATAATTCCATGGGCATTACTGCAGATTACACCAAGCATACAGGGCTTCTGGTACTTTATTCTAAGGACAGCTCCAAAGCCGCTGCAGGCTTTGTTAAGGATTCATTAGTAGCTGACCTTCAACGCAAGGATGGGGGCTTTAGATGGCAGAGCCTGTCGGTTTGTACCGTAACGCAATCTCCTGCAATTCTGATAGAAGGCGGCTTTATGTCCAATCCTGCGGAATATCAATGGCTTGCAAACTATGATAATCAGGTTCAGATTGGGAATTCCTTAGGAAAGGCTATAGAAAACTGGGCTAAGAAAAATGCAAGATAAATAGCTTAATTTATTTAGAGGTGTTTTATGCCGAAGGTATTTCTTGTGGAGGATGATCTGAAACTGTCGACCTTAATAATTGACATGTTGACCAAATACAATTATGTAGTTGATAAGGTAACTGATTTTAAAAATATTGAAAAGCAGTTTGAGCAATCAGGTGCTGATATAGTTCTTTTGGATATTAACCTGCCGTATCTGGATGGATTTTATTTTGTAAGATATATGAGGCGTATTTCTAATACCCCAATTATAATAATATCGGCACGGAACAGCAGCAGTGAACAGGTGATGGGCATTGAATTCGGTGCCGATGATTATATAACCAAGCCTTTTGACCTGGAGCTTCTCATTGCAAAAATGAGAGCTCTTCTGAGAAGAAGTCAAACAGCAAATAATTCTACTGATTCAGTTATCAGGGCTGGCGAGCTTGAGCTTGATACTGAAAAACTCACGATGAAGAGAGATTCACAGCTGGTTGTTCTGTCCAAAAACGAATACAGGCTGATTAAAAAGCTGATGGAGAAACCCGGTAAGGTAGTTCTCAGAGAGGAACTTTTCGAAGAACTATGGGACGATGTAACCTTTGTTGAAGAAAATACCCTTTCGGTTAACATCACTCGACTGAAGTCTCGACTTGAAGAACTTGGTTTTTCCAATCCTATTAAGGTTAAGAGGGGAACAGGTTACTACCTTGATATGGAAGCTTTATCGTGTAAGAAGGAAGGCGAAGGCACATGAAGCAGGAATTGTCTATTGTTTATAGTTTCCTTAAAGATAAACTCTCCCTTCTGCTGACTTTTATTATAAATACTATAGTTATTATACTATTCTTCAACTTATCTCTGGGCAGCAGGGAATGGATCTATCCCTGTCTGCTCTCTGTTGTTATTTTCTGCCCATTTTTACTAGTACAGTATTATTCATACCGGAAGCTTATGCTTATTTGTGACATAGGAGAAGTAAATATACCGGATGAGGTATACTCCAGCAGGAACTATATTAAGAAAGTAAACTCAACTCTTATAAAAATCCACAGGCATTATAACGTAAAACTAAATGAAGAAAAACAAAAAAACCTTGAATTCCGGAGATTTATATCACAATTTATCCACGCTATGAAAACACCCGTAACAGTTATTAATCTTGCCCTTCAGAATAAACCCGAAATGATTTCTGAAAATGGTCATGAAGGTTTATTGGACAGCGCTATTCGGGATATTTCAGATGAAAACCAAAGACAGCTTGAAATGCTGAACAACCTACTGGATTATCTGCGTATAAATGAATTTAACAAGGACTATAAACCGTCGGCTGTTGATTTATGTTCAGAATTAACCCAAATTATTAACAGTAAAAAGAGGAGCTTTATTTATAATAATGTCAGACCAAATATTATTTTAAATGGGATTCAAAAAGCCCAGATTGTGACCGATTCAAAATGGAATTCTGTAATGCTGGAGCAGATAATATCAAACGCAATAAAATATTCTTGTACCTCAAATTCAAATACTACAGAAGAAATGAAAAAAATTGATTTTGAAATTGAAGCTATAGACAAAAGGACTATATTATCAATAACTGACTATGGAATTGGAATTCCGGCCCACGACCTTCAAAGGATAATGGACCCCTTCTTTACTGGAGAAAATGGGAGGAAGATGAAAAATGCAACTGGAATAGGTTTATACATAGTAAAACTTATATCAGAAGGACTGGGGCATGAGGTGATTGTGGATTCTCAACCGGGCTTGGGCACCAGAGTTTCAATAATCTACAACATAATTAATCAGAATTAGTATTCATATTAATAATACGTATTCTTTCAAAATTGTAAGTTTTGTGAAAGCTTTTTAAATACTTATTTATTCTCCGTAACTATATAATTTGATTAAAGGAAATCAAACGGAGGGATACAAATGGCGTTAATGGAAGTAAAAAACCTTATTAAGACATATTATGGTCAAAAAAACAAGCAGAGTACAAATGCTTTAAATGGTATCGAGCTTACAATACATGAAGGGGAGTTTCTTGGAGTCATGGGGCCATCCGGCAGCGGGAAAACCACACTGCTTAATATGCTTAGTGGCATAGATGTCCCAACAAGCGGCAATGTAATAATTGAAAACCGGGATCTCTTCTCAATGAAGACTGAAGAGCTCGCTCTTTTCAGAAGGCGGAGAATGGGTTTTGTGTTTCAGGAATTCAATCTGCTGGACAGTCTTACACTGAAAGAGAATATAATGCTTCCGCTTATTCTTGATAAAAAGCCCATGCTCCATATAGAGGAGAGAATAAACAGATATATCAGACTATTTGATATTGAGCAGGCAGCAGACAAACATCCCTATAATGTTTCGGGCGGACAACAGCAAAGAGCTGCAGTAGCAAGGGCCCTTGTCAATAATCCTGCTGTAGTATTTGCAGATGAACCTACCGGAAACATTGATTCAAAATCATCTAAAGCTGTCATGGGCTGCTTTGAGAGAATCAACGAAGACGAGAAGTCTACAATTTTAATGGTTACCCATGACCCCTTCGCAGCCAGCTACTGTAAAAGAATTATTTTCATCAGGGATGGACAGATTTGCTTTGAGCAGACCAGAGACGGCAGCAGAAGCCAATTCTTCGAGAAAATAATAGACAGCCTTGCAGTGTTGGAAGGGGAGGCGAATAGTAATGACATTTAACGGAATCGTATGGAAGAATTTCAAATTCGGAATTCGTAAATATATAGCCTTCTTTCTTTGCAGTACATTCACAATTTCTATTTTTTTCATCTTCTGCAATCTTACCTTCAGCAAAGATATCAGTGATTTTATGGAAGCTGCCGGTATGGGAGCGGAGTATGTATTTTCAATTATGGTTGTTATATTGGCTTTATTTTCTGTTGGGTTCATAAGCTATATCAATAGCAGTAAAAACAAGAGCAGATCAAAAGAATTCGGCCTTTATATGACCATGGGCATGACTTACAGGGACATAACAAAACTTATAATACTTGAAGACCTTGTAATACTTATATCTTCTATTGTATCAGGAATAGCAACTGGAGCTGTATTTTCCAGGCTGGTATATATGATCAATATGAAATTAATTGGTGAGGAAAACGGAAAATTTGAACTGGATTATAGAAGCTTTTTACTTACAGCTGCCGTATTTATTATTATATATGCCGTAAACATACTCATGACTATTCTTTCTCAGCGTAAAATGAATATCAGGAAGCTTATGAACTCAGACAGAGAGTCGGAATATACCGATAAATCTCATTGGGGTATTGCGGCTGCAGGAATGCTATTGATGACTGCTTTTGCAGCAACCTCTGTAGCCGCAGCTATATCCAGAGATATAGCTATGGAAAGAATTCCGATAATACTGGCCATAATGGCCGGTATGGCGGGAATGTACCTTGTTATATCGCATATTACCAGTATCCTCTCAGGACTGATTAAAAAGAATAAGGAGCTGTACGGCAGAAGTCTACTCAGCCTTTCAGAACTAAAATATACAACAAAAAAGAATGCTAAGGTACTTTTTCTGTTAAGTATATTAAGCGGGATGATTCTTTTGTGTTCGGCATCAACCTTTGCTTTGCTAAGTATAGCCGAGAATATTGTTGAAAGGACTCCCGAACAGGTAATAACTTATGTAGAAGCTTTGGGCGTTAATAAATTCGACGATAGTTATGTTGAGGACCTTGTCAGGGAAGGTGGTGCCGGCTTAAAAGAGCATATCAAATACCCATGTACTTTTGCAAGTAGAATTGAAAGTGAAAACCAGTCAGAGGGTGGCACTCCGGTTTCAGAATTAACTCAAGACATACCTGCTGTTCCGGTTTGCATAATAAGTAAATCCACACTTTATTCAATGACAGGTGACAAATCTCCCATAGTCAGTGGTGAGGCACAAATACTTGCAGCAGATCCATTAGCTGTTCCTCCGGAAAGCAAGCTCACTGAAATTGAAATAACAAATGGAGTGTTATCCAAAAAGCTTGTTATGAAGGGAACTGTGATAAATAAAAGTTTCAGCAGTGAAATTGTTCTGGCTAACAGATATTTACTAGTTGTAGACGATGCAGTTTATAAGGAGCTTGAAGGCTCTGGCAATAACCTTAATGGGACGATACATGATATAAGAGTAGACAAATGGAGAAAAACAGAGTCTGTTTTCAAGAAGCTGAATGAATTAAGAGATAATAGTAATCCCCTTGCTCAGCATTTTAACGTTTTTGGTGACTATGCAGCGTATTCTTTAATGAAACACATCTACTCGACCTTTGTATTTGTTACAAACTTTATAAGTATTCTGTTTTTCGCAGCAACGATCCTGATACTGCTTTTTAGGCAATATGAGAATACCGATAAAATGGCCAAAAAATATTCACAGCTAAGAAAGCTTGGAATTTTGCGAAAGGAGTTCAGAGCATTTATTAAAACCCAGACCGGTTTTCTATTCTATGTTCCTCTTATACTCGGTTTATTTATGGGAGCCTGCCTTATGCTTATAATCCAGTCAATAATGGGCGGTAATGACCTTTACAAGGAATTCTGGAATGCCAGTTTAAAAGTTGCAGTGGTATACATTGTTCTTCAGTTAATTTTCAGCAGAATAGTATCGGAAAGTTATTTTAAAAGAATTATTTATAAAGCTTCTGTTAAATAATGCCTGACTCTAAAAAATATATATTGGTATAACAACTTTAATCCACGTCAATAATTGAATTGAGAGTGGATTTTTTTTATGCCATTTATTTTTGTGATGAGCTTTTTATGGAGGCTTTATGGTCAAAGTAGGAATACCGAGAGGTTTATATTATTACAAATTTTCTACCCTTTGGGAAAACTTTTTTTCCGAATTGGGCGCTGAAATAGTAATTTCTGATAAAACAAATAAAAATATAATAATGGAAGGCGCTAATAATTGCGTATCAGAGGCTTGCCTTCCTATCAAGGCATATTACGGCCATGTGATAAATTTGCTTGGCAAAGCCGACTTTTTATTTCTGCCCCGTTTTACAAGTATTTCAAGAAAGCAATATATTTGTCCGGAGGTAGCCGGAATACAGGATATGATAAGGAATTCTATAAAGGTAATGCCAAGAATCATTGATACTGAAATTAATCTGCGGAAATCAGACAAAAATTCAAGGCTGGCTGCTCAATATACAGGTGAATTTATAACAGATAATAAGCAAAAAATAAGAGCTGCATATGAGCATGCTTTGAAAGCTTATAAAAATGAGAGACAGATAATGAAATCAGGGGTGATGTCTGATGAATTCAAACAGGAGATAGGTACCATGCCCTTGAGAGTTATTCAGAAACGCAGTACCAACATAACTGTTGCGGTATTGGGACATTGTTATACGGTTTATGACAGTTTTATCAACATGGAACTTCTCCGTAAGCTGAGAGACTATGGGATTGGAGTGGTAACCCTTGACATGCTGGATTACCAGGAATCAAAGGAAAGATGCAGGGAACTTCACAAGATGCTATTTTGGGACTACGGTACTCGTGCATATGGAGGGATTATCCAGCTCATAGAAAATGGCGGAATTGACGGTATTATAGCAATTACTTCCTTCGGCTGCGGGGTTGATAGCTTTGTTATAGAACTTGTAGAAAGGAAAATACGGTCTGAAAGTGACATTCCCTTTATGAAACTGGTTCTGGATGAGCATTCTGCTGAAGCGGGATTTTGTACAAGGCTGGAAGCCTTTGTAGATATGATTGTCAGGAGGGGTACAATTGAAAATAACATTTCCTCATATAGGTAATACTTATATTACTGCAAAGGCCTTTTTAGATGATTTTGGCTCGGAATATATTGTACCTCCGTTTAACACAAATAAGACTCTGGAAATGGGAGCAAAATACACAGCTGAAGCACATTGTCTGCCCTTTAAGCTTTTTGTGGGTAATATGCTTCAGGCCCACGAACTTGGCGCCGATACAATGCTGATAACAGGGGGCTGCGGACCCTGCAAGCTGGGTTATTTCGGTGAAATGCTGAAAAAAACAGCAGCTGAAATAGGTATTAAAATGGATATTATAACCTTGGAAGTACCCGAACAGGGCTTTAAGGAGCTTTCGGCCAGAATAAAAAAAGTCAGCGGCACCACAAATATTTTCAATGTTGCCAAGGTTGTGAACGCTGCCAAAAATGTAGCAGTGCTGCTTGATAATATTGAAAGCCTGGCCCGAATAAAAAGAGCAAGACAGCTGGAACCTGGCAGCGTTGACAAACTTTATCGCAGCTTTCAGACAGAGGTGCTGAACTGCAAGGGTTCAAAGGAGATTCTTAAATTCCTAAAAGATACCGAAAGGAAACTGAAAAAGCTTCCTGTAAATGAGAGGACCACTCCCTTGAAAGTCGGAATAGTAGGTGAAATCTACACAACAATAGAGCCCTATGCTAATTTCTCCATAGAGAGAATGTTAGGCAATATGGGAGTAGATGTCGACAGACGAGTAACCGTCAGTGGCTGGATAATTGACGATATGCTTAAAAAAGCCCTTCACCTGCCCATGGAGGAGGAGGGTGTAAGAGCATCAAAGGTATATTTGAAAAGCATGGTAGGAGGGCATGCCCATCACACCATCGGAAATACTGTTGTTTATGCAAAAGATGGTTATGATGGTGTTATCCATCTCTATCCTCTGGGCTGCATGCCTGAAATAGTTTCACAGGCAATCCTTCCCGCTGTTGAAGAAAATCATCATATACCGGTGATGACCATAATCAGAGATGAAATGACGGGAGAAGCAGGATTTAATACAAGGGTTGAAGCATTTGTTGACTTAATCAGAAAGAGAAGGGAAGAGCACTCGAATGAGCAGAATAAAATGTTATATGGGTATTGATGTGGGTTCTGTAAGTACAAACATCACTTTGATTGATGGGGAGGATAAGGTTCTTGACAAGCAGTATATCCGTACTGAAGGACAACCTATAGAATCCATCAAAAAGGGCTTGAAAGACATTGAAAAGCGAATAGGTCAGAATATAGAGATAGCCGGCGTTGGAACTACAGGAAGTGGAAGACAGCTTGCGGCAGCAATTGTAGGTGCAGATGTTGTGAAAAATGAAATTACGGCACATGCTGTAGCTTCTCAAAAAACCATACCCGACGTAAGAACAATTATAGAAATTGGAGGACAGGACTCAAAAATTATTTTATTAAACAATAAAGTGGTCCATGATTTTGCAATGAATACTGTTTGTGCTGCAGGCACCGGTTCATTTCTGGACAGACAGGCTTCGAGAATCGGTATTCCTATTGAAGATTTCGGGTCCTGTGCTCTTAAATCCAAAAATCCCGTTAGAATTGCCGGAAGGTGTGCTGTTTTTGCCGAAAGTGACATGATACATAAACAGCAGATGGGTCATTCAAGAGAAGATATAATATGCGGTTTATGTGAAGCGTTGGTAAGAAATTACCTTGCCAATCTGGCAAAAGGGAAGCGGCTTGATTCCCCCATAGTATTCCAGGGCGGAGTTGCAGCAAATATAGGCATTGTGAAGGCCTTCGAAAGGGCGTTGGGAGTTGAAATAATAATACCCGAGCATTTTGATGTTATGGGTGCTTACGGGGTTTCTCTGCTTGCGAGAGAAAATGTCGAAGCCAATTCAGGCAGAACCCATTTCAGAGGTTTTGATAAACTAAGTGGATCCTATTCTACTGAAAGTAAGGAATGTACCGGCTGCTCCAACTGCTGTGAAATAGTTCAGATAACTCTTAACAATGATCCGGTAGCCTGCTGGGGAGACAAATGCGGCAAGTGGAGCGGCACAGCTTGATAAATCACACAATGGCCTGACAGATTAATATTTACACAATAGCCTGACGGTATTGACTTGGTAGCATCATATTATATAATAAAAATATAATTGTTTGCCAGATTTTAACTACAAGAAAACTAAGAAGGGATTATTATAAAGATGAAAATAATGCGTCAGGTTTCTTTGTTACTGTGTATGTTGTTGGTTATACTTTCGTCATGCTTAACCTGTCTGGCTAAGGAATCCCAGAGTTCTTCAGAAGACCTGTTAAAGATCATTTTACAGAAGGAAAGCAAATACAACGATTACGATGTAGAAATTATTTCAGACACCTTTGATACCAACGGAGCCAGAGGGTACTTTTTTGTTCTTTCAGAAAGATCCTTAGAAAATGAATATCAGTACGATTACTGCACCGACATATGGTACGGCAGCGGTGGTAAGGTCAGCAAGGTGGCAGAAGAACAATACATTTTGCCTGATACCTTCGGCAGTACTAAACTCGGCGGAAAAACCTATTTTCGCTATGATTTAGCCTATGTCACCGATACCCAGACAGTTCTTGTGAGTGTCTCCAAAGGAAAATGTATTGAAAGCTTCAGAGCTCCTGGTGCGGCTATATTTGGAAAAGGTAATTCCTTTACTGTTATTTGCTCAGCATACGATATGATAAAATATAAAAGCGATGGTTTTACTTTAGGGCATACATGGAAAAAATATTATTTTCATGCAGATTCCAAAGGCTTTTATGAATATACTGCAAAACCTATTACCCGTAAGTACTTCAACTCGTATGCCAACGCTTCTGCTGTAATCAAAAACCTGAATAGAGAATTTTCAAAAAAGGATAATAAAGTAACATATAGCTTCCTAAAACGAAGTAATAACTTGGTTCATGTAAATATACAGGTAGAAACAGAAGAAGCTGTCTCTTACTATTACCATACCTATGAGATCCATAAAGATAGAAAGCTTTTATTGGTAGAATCAGGAGAAGGTAACTATATAAATTCTATCACAGCATTAAAGTAACCTCTGTTTATAAATTTGAATTACTTTTTTCTGCAGACAAGCTCGCCTTTTCCGATAGGTACTACCATTGCGTCAACTCTTTCATCGCTTAAAGCCATGTCTATAAAAGGCTTAAGAGTTTCTATATGGTTGATTGCATTGTCAGCGACAAATATACCGCCCTTGACCATATTTGGAATTACCTTTTCATAACAATCCATGTATACCTCTTTTTCTGCATCGAGGAAGCAGAAAGCAATGTCATTATAGTTATCCAAGCTTTCTCTGGCATCTCCGTTAATAAGCTCGACTACATCAGTAACAGCTCCTGCCTCAAAAGTTTCTCCGGCAATAGAAGCCTTATCTTCCAAAATCTCAAAGGTAGTAATTTTTCTGCCTGTTTCTCTTAAGGCTAGTGCAAGCCAGAGTGTGGAATAGCCTGCACTTGTACCTATCTCGATAATTTCTCCGGGAGGTGAGAAAGAGAGCAGCAAGGCTAAAAATTTCCCAGTTTCTTCGGGAATCTGCCTAAGTCTTTTCAGCCTGGGAGTACCGTCAATTCTGTCTTGTGTATCAATTTGTTCCAGGTATCTCATTCGATTCATAATTTGCTCGGGAATAGAGTTAAACATAATCAACACCCCGTCTAAATAAAATTGATAAATGTCATTTACGAACGTAATTTGTATTATATAGTATACTTGTATAATTGTATACAATGAGGGTAAATCTGTCAATGAATAATTGCAGCAGGGTAAAATATTTAATATTAAATAAATACAACTACTAGTTTAAAATTTTATAATTATATTTTAGCTCTTTAATATTTGATACTTTAAAATAGCAATCATCACCTTGAGAAAAATTCCAAACGGCCTCAATATAAGAAGCAAGCATGTATCCATTTAGATTTTTGTAATCTTTCATAGGAGTAGACCATCTTGCTTTTACAAAAGAACCATCTTTTCTATGATAGTATCTGTCTTCACTGACAAAATTAATGAGTTCTCCGCTATGGTTAAAATATAAAGTTGCTGAGACTGTACAGTACCTGGTTTTAAAATGAGCTTTTGCTGAAAGGGAATCAATGGGTTCCCATTGAATTCTAGGGTCTATAAGTGATGCAGGAGCAAATATGCACATATCGTTTAGAAGTGTAACTGTATCACCAACTCTCATTTCCTTACCTTTTACGTCAACTACAGGAATCAGTCCTCCCAGCTTTACCAGCATACTTGCTTGTTTGTCTGTATAGGAATGTAAAGCATAAAGCGGAAGAAAATAGCCCTTTACATTAAAATAAAATAAGCGTATAGGATTGTTTCCTGTGAAATTACTTTGTTTTATATCAACCTTGGACCATTTTTTATTAAGCTGTATTTCACCATCTGCAGCAATGTGAAAATTATGTACTTTTTCCTTACCAATGGAACCTGTGTAAATAAAGTATTTCTGAACAGGTGTTGGCAAATGTGACGTATCCTTTTCTGTCAGTATACTGCTTACTGTCTTTGAATCCATTTTCAATGCCTGCTTCGCTTCTTTTTTATATGCTCGGTAAAGATTCTGGGATAAATAAACGAGTATAGATATTAACACCAATGCAATTAATAAAAACAATATAGTATTACTCTTAATCATATCTTATCCCCCTGCATAGGCTTAGATTTCTCATTTATTTTATGTATAATTTTTTTAAAACTCTGGGAAAGAACGAGGGTTTCATTTTCAGATAGGCAGCTTAGTATCTCGGCTATAAACTTTTTATCTATGTCATCACGACCCTTCCAGAATTTCTGACAGTGTTCAGTTAATATCAGTCTTAATGCCTGATCATCTTTTACCATCTTCAAGAAATTTTTTTGCTCCAGCTTTATCGCAAGCTGCTTTATATTTTGTCGGGAGGAGCCTATAAGCTCCGATACCTCACTAAGAGTCGGGGGAGTTTTAAAATTTTGAACGGCTGCTATAAGAAACCACTGTTTGGTAGTTAGGCCAACGCTTTCAAGATGTTGGTCACTAATAACCTGAAGTTTGTTTG
>JAEYWA010000004.1 GCA_023431385.1 Bacillota bacterium
GGAACTGTTCAGGAGTATGATCCGATTTTGTTGCTTGATTCCTTTGACAGCACAAATCCGGATGATTATACAGCGGGGTTTCCCATGCATCCCCACAGAGGAATCGAAACTATCAGTTATGTGTATCACGGGAAAATGACTCATAGGGATAGCTTAGGCAATGAAGATACAATTGCCGAGGGAGAGGTCCAATGGATGACAGCAGGTTCTGGTATTTTACATGAGGAAAAACTTCCGGCATCTAGAAGATTGCTTGGCATACAGCTATGGCTTAATCTTCCTGCAAAGGATAAAATGGTTTCCCCGGCATATCACAACATCAAGAACTCTGAAATTGAAGAAATTGAGTTGGAAAATGGCAGGCTAAGACTGCTGGCAGGAAAATTTGAAGGAAGACAAGGATATTTAAGCAAATATCTTCCGCTGGACTATTACGATATACACCTGAACCCGAATGCATCTGTTGTATTAAATACGGAAAGCGAGCGCTCTGTTATGGTGTTTACCCTTTTGGGGGATGCATATATTGGAGGAGCGTTAATAAAGGAAAAGACAGCAGTAAAGCTTTCCTCAGGCGACCATGTTGAAATAAAGGCAACGGATACAAATGCTCAAATATTGTTCATAAGCTCCACACTTCTTAGTGAGCCTGTAGTTTGGGGAGGCCCTATAGTTATGAACACAAAAGAAGAATTGAATAAAGCTTTTGACGACTTAGAGAAAGGGACCTTTTTGAAAAACGAAATCTCTTACTGACTTAGTATAAGGCAAACTGCCTACAGTTGCTTGTGCATATGAGTATATACAACATTTACGGAACTTGCTTAAAGTGGTAGACATCAAAAGAAATGAGATAAAGGGACACTGAGAAAAATAGTGTTCCTTTTTATATGCCATTCAATAATTACCTCAAATACCATCCCGGAGGGCGGAATTCTGCTATGTGATTTGGTCACGGACATTAATTCGAAATTCATTATAATTAAGATCAAAGGTAAGTAAAAATTAACTTATAAATTAACTTAAAATATAAATTTATAAAGCCTGGGGGTATAAAAATGTTTAATTTTTTAATAAGCGATGAAAGTAAAGTGATTAATGTTAATGATATGGATAACCTTATCGGTAAGGTTGAACTAATTGATATAAGAGAACCGTACGAATATAAAAGTGGTAGCCTAAAGACTGCTAAAAATATCCCAATGGGTAATTTGTTATCAAGCCCTGAGAAATATTTAGCAAAGGATGTGACTTACTATATCATGTGCCAGTCAGGTGGAAGAAGCGGGAGAGCTACAAGAACCCTTTCAAAACAGGGCTTCAATGTTATTAATGTTGCTGGGGGCATGGGTTCCTATGCAGGAACAAATAGAAGATAAGTATTAGACATAGGGGGGTTATATAATGGGACGAAAGATATTGATTATTGGCGGAGTAGCCGGGGGAGCATCGGCAGCTGCCAGACTAAGAAGGAATAGTGAAGAAGATCAGATTATTATGTTTGAAAGAGGACCTCATGTGTCGTTTTCAAACTGTTCCCTTCCTTACCATTTAAGTGGAGTCGTTAAGGATGCGGAGGATTTGGTTTTAATGAGTCCTGAGTTGTTTTTAAAACAATATAATATAGACGCACGTGTAAATAGTGAAGTAATTGCGATTGATAGAAAAAATAAAACTGTAAAAGTTAAGAGGGTAGATTCAGAGGAAGACTATACCGAAAACTATGATAAATTAATATTATCACTAGGAGCTTCTCCAATTGTACCTAAGTTTCCTGGTATGGAAAGTGTAAATGTATTCACAGTTCGAAATGTGGTTGACATTAATCGATTGAATCAATATGTGAAGAAAATGTATACCAAGGACATAACGGTAATCGGTGGTGGATTTATCGGAGTTGAAGTTGCTGAAAACCTAAGTGAAGCAGGATATAATGTATCACTGGTAGAAGCAAGCAATCAGATATTAAGACCATTTGATTATGATATGGTTCAAATATTCCATAAAGTGCTGATTGATCATAAGGTAAATTTAATTGTCGGAGATAAAGTAGAGAGATTCGAAAAAGATAAAGTTGTCCTGGCTTCCGGGAAAACGTTGAATGCCAGTGCAGTGGTAATGGCCATCGGTGTATCACCTGAAACCTATCTTGCAAAAGAAGCTGGTCTTGAAATCGGAGAAACAGGTGCCATTAAAGTAGATAAAAATTATCTTACGAATGACCCGGATATCTATGCAGTTGGTGATGCAATCGAAGTTTATCATGCATTGACCCATACCATGACAAAATTATCATTAGCAGGTCCTGCATTAAAGCAGGCAAGATCCGTTGCAGATCATATTAATCATAAGAATACCTTGAACAAAGGGTATATTGGTTCTTCTGCTATAAAAGTATTTGAATATAATGGTGCATCTACCGGATTGAATGAATCCTTAATTAAGGCCCTTAATATGAAAATTAATTATGACATTGTCCGTGTTATTTTGTCAGATAAGGTAGGACTTATGCCTGATTCAGCACCAATGCATTTTAAATTATTGTTTGAGATACCCACAGGAAAGATTTTGGGAGCTCAGGCAATCGGTAAAGCTGATGTTACAAAACGCATTGACATTATTGCTACTGCCATTAAGTTCGGTGGAACAGTAGAGGATTTAAAGGACCTGGAATTCAGCTATGCGCCTCCGTTTACGACTGCAAAGGATATTGTAAATTATGCGGGATATGTAGGCTCAAATCTATTGAATGGTGACTATAAGCAAGTGAATGTTGATAAGGTAAGAGAGCTTGTTAAAAAAAATAATATCATTATAGATGTAAGGGAAAACCATGAATTTAAGAGGGGGCATATCAAAGGAGCAATCAATATTCCGTTAAGCGAACTTAGGAAAAGAACAGACGAAATTCCGAAAGACAAACCGGTATATTTGCACTGTCGAACTGGTCAGCGCAGCTACAATGCAACATTGGCACTACAGAATATGGGGTATCGTAACGTTATTAATATTACAGGTAGCTTTTTAGGAGTTTCCCTCTATGAATACTATAATGATATAGTAAATGGAAGAGAAAGCATTGTAACAGAATACAATTTCAGATAAATACAGTAACCAAACACATACGTGACTTTATCACGGAATAAAACTAGAATATCTGTATAATAGAATTATAAGAGACAGAACAAAAGTCAATCAAATTTGAAGGAATTATGGAAAGGGGAATGTATATGAACGTATTAACAATTACAAAGGATAATTTCGAACAAGAGGTTATCAATTCAGATAAACCGGTATTAATAGACTTCTGGGCACCTTGGTGTGGACCCTGTAGAATGGTAGGACCTACAGTTGAGCAGGTGGCTGAAGAGAAAGATACTGTAAAAGTAGGTAAAGTCAATGTGGATGAGCAACCGGAACTTGCACAGGCTTTTAGTGTTATGAGTATTCCAACCCTTGTTGTGATGAAAAATGGGAAAGTAGCAAACCGTGTTGTGGGTGTTCAATCAAAGCATGCGATTTTATCAATGATCTAATAGTAAGAGATAAGCATGGAATCCATGTTGGCAGCGTGTCATAAAATTGATTTATTGTCTATGGATGTATGTTTTAAGAAGGGCATAGTACAAAATGTACCCTGCTCTTCTTTCAACTTTACATAGCAGTGAATTAAGTAAAAGTGTCTAAATAAAGTATGAACAGCAATATTTGTTATACAAGTTAAAATGGCCAAATTGCTGATAGAAAGCCAGCTAGATAGAGTTCATACATGAATTAGGAAATAAATATATTGAATGGGGGATATTATGATTGGAGTCAGCTTTATACTTGTGTTTTTAGAAGGATTACTATCTTTCTTTTCTCCTTGCGTAATACCGCTTATACCGGTTTATATGGGCTATTTGGCAGGCAGTGGAAAAAAGTCAGCTGAAGATGGTACTATCGTATATGAAAGAAAAAAAGTGTTTTTTCACACAATGTTCTTTGTCTTGGGTATATCGTTTAGCTTTTTCATTTTAGGAATGTCTTTCACGACGCTGGGTAGCTTTTTTAATAGCAACAAGCTGATGCTTACCAGAATTGGAGGCATCTTGATTATATTATTAGGATTATTTCAGCTTGGTGTTTTTGACTTTTCATTTTTACAGAAGGAAAGAAAAATTAACATGAACCTGACAAACAAAAAAATGAATCCTGTTATAGCGCTTATTATGGGATTTACTTTTAGCTTTGCATGGACTCCTTGTATCGGACCGGCGCTCTCTTCTGTTCTGATCATGGCTTCAGGAGCAACAACATCAGCAACAGGTAATATGCTTGTGTTTGTCTATGCTATCGGGTTCTTAATTCCGTTCCTGTTACTTGGCTTGTTTACTACACAGGTATTGAACTTTTTAAAGGCACGACAAAAATTGCTAAAATACGCTATTAAAGTTGGAGGAGTCATTCTCATAATAATGGGAGTAATGATTTTCACCGGATGGATGAATAGAGTATCTGGTTATTTAAATACTATCAGTTATAGCGAACAAAATAATACAGGAGCGATAGAAAACAAATCTGATTTAGTGAACAGTTCTGATGCGACTGTTTCTGATAAGGAAATGACATCAGAAACGAAAGCTGCCGAGAATGACAATACAGCCAGTAAGGAAAAAAATGTGATTCCTGCTTTTAATTTTACTTTGAAGGATCAATATGGTAACCAGCACACTCTTTCTGATTACAAGGGGAAAGTGGTATTCCTGAATTTTTGGGCAACATGGTGTCCTCCATGTAAAAAGGAAATGCCGGATATTGAGGAGTTGTATAAGGAATATAACCTGAACAAGGATGAAGTAGTATTTTTGGGAATTGCAAATCCATCAAGTGACGACTATCCTAACAATCAGGATATGAGAAAAGAAGAAATTATGTCCTTTCTGGAGGATGGGAAATATACCTTTCCAACAGTATTTGACGAGACAGGAGAAGTTTTTTATAACTACAATATATCGGCGTTCCCAACGACATTTATGATTGATAAGGAAGGGAATATGGTAGGCTATGTACCAGGAATGATGACGAAAGATATTATGGTTAATGTAATCAATCAGGCTTTACAAGCAACAGATTAAAGTCAGAGACCTAGCTCTCGTAACTTTTCTTTGTCAATGATGTGAATTGAACCTCTTGACTGTTCAAGAATTCCTTCCGACTGAAATACTTTAAGCATACGACTAACAACTTCCCTGGCACTTCCAATGTATTTTGCAATTTGTTCCTGTGTAATATGGAGTTCATTTGAGTTTGCTTTTACAATTTCATCTAAAAGAAAAATTGCAAGCCTTTTATCTAAACTCATAAAAAGGATTTGCTCCATTGCCCACATAACATCGGAAAATCGTTCGATAGTATTTCTGTATGCGAAATTTTCCACATAAATATTCTGATTACTTAGTATGCTAAATGTACCAATGTTTATCAGATAAGCATCAGTTTTACTTTCAGCATCAATATGCACGTCAAAGGTGATGTTATTTAAAATACAGGAAGCAGATAATACGCATATATCACCTGGTGCAAGCCGGTATAAGGTAACTTCCCGTCCATCCTCGGATAGGATATAGACACGTAAGCCGCCGCTTTTTATCAGAAGGACACCGAGGCACTCGTTGTCTGAGCTGTGAAGATTAAAACCAATGTTATAAGATACTTTTGTAATATTATTTTCAATCATACTTTTTTCTGAATCGCTTAATTTATCCCAGAAACCTAAACGAGTTTTGATATATTCCAATTCCTCTTGTTTAATCATATTCTCTCCCAAATACGCTCATTGCGTACACAAATAGTATGAAAATAGGCTAAAGCCTCCATTTGATATACTATTATAACAAACTATATACATGATCACCAATACTACAAAATACCAAATCATATTTCCCCTCAGACTAAGGTGTGAGGGGTTTTTATTTTACTTAATTTATTTAAATGTGAGGATAGTATTCATGCAGTTAGGGGCTTAAGAAGTTTCCGGTGTTTATTGGAGAAATAAGTCTTTCTATGCGTATGTCCGGCCAAGCTGGACCATTCCACTGCAAATAATGCACCTAGCGTGATTTTTCCTTCCTCAAATGGAATATAGCAGGAAATACAATTGAGGAGAGCGCTTTTCCCGGAACCGGATGGCGCCATTACCGCGACAAATTTGCCTTTAGCCACATTGAAGAAGTCAATGCCCTTGTTTGTAATTCCGATACTTAACATCATTTACTTTTTATCTTCAACGTTCTATACTCAGAAGGGTAATAGCCTGTAGAATTTTTAAAAATACGGCTGAAATAGTACTGATCAGTATAACCTACTATCTCACCTACTGCCTTTATACTCATATCCGGTCTGCTGATAAGATATTGTTTGGCTGCCTTTATACGTAAATTTATAAGGTATTTTAATGGGGACTGACCAGTGGCCTTTTTATAAACTCTACTCAAATGATCAGGAGAAAAATGAAGACTTTTCGCAATTTCTGGAATTGATAGGTCTTTTTGATAATTATTTTTAATATACATCTCAATCATCTGAACCAGTTCCTCTGAGGAAACTGCTTGCTCACTAAAGCTGGAAAGTTCATTCATTTCCGAATCAAGAAGCATTTTTATCTTAATCAGCGAAGATTGCAGATCTTCTCTGGATACAGGTTTAATCAGGTACTCTTTAACTCCGTATTTAATAGCTTGGCGTGCATACTCGAAATCGTTGTATCCACTGACAAGGATTACTTTAATGCTTGGATATTCATAATAAATATACTTGATCAAATCAATGCCTGTTTTTACAGGCATCTGAATATCGGAAATCACCAAATGAGGTATCTCTTCATCCACAAGCTTAATAGCACTTTCTCCATCCATGACCTCTCCAATAACAGAAAAGCCTATATTCAACTCATTAACTTTTTTTACGAGATTTCTGCGGATTAAAGCTTCGTCTTCAACAACAATGCACTTGTATTTTACATCCTGTATCAAATTATTTCCCCCCAGATATAGACATACTCCCACCTATAGTAATTACAGCACCACCTTCAGGATTGTTAGCTGCTTCAAAAACTGTGTTGTCCCTGTACATCAGACGGAGGCGGATATAAATATTTGGCAGCCCCATCCCGCCTATCTGAAGGCTTGGCATGGTTGTGAAATCCTTGTATTCATATTTAAATTGCTGAATTTTATCCAGCTCAGAGACGTCAAAGCCTGCTCCATTATCTTTAACGGTGATAAGCCATTTATCATTGCTGATTTTCCCGCTTATTAAAATACACCATGGGGGAGGATTTTTCAAGCTGAATTTTATGGAGTTTTCTACAAGTGGCTGTATGATAAGCTTGGGTACCACCAACTCAAGCATGTTTTTTTCAAGATTAATATCATACTCCAGATTTGTTTCATATCGCAATTTCATACAATCCAGATACTTTTGAGTGTATTCAATTTCTTCACTAAGCTTAATTCCGTCTCTATTTTCTGATGAAATGTATCTTAGCATGTAGGAGACGTCTCTGCAAAGAGAAATTATTTGTGAATTCATTCCTTCCTCTGCCATTACATTAATTGTAGCAAGGTTGTTGTATAGGAAGTGCGGATTCATTTGTGACTGTAATGCCAGCATTTTTGCATTCAGCTCCTCGTTCTTGCTAATAAGTATTTCATTAAGAGATATACTCAGATTTTTATTCATTTCTATAAATGCATGGCGCAGTTTTTCTATTTCGTCTATTGACTGCCGTCTTTTTGTTTTAACCATGAAGTTAGCCGGTAAATCTTCCAGTTCAATAGCTTTAACATCATTCCTTAATTCTTTAAGCGGGCTGGTAACATTTTTTGATATGAGGTATGAGATAATAAGAATAATAATTATCGCAAAGAAAGAAAATATTGCAAATAATCCTGCAATCCGATTTACAGACTTATAGATGGTGCTTTCGGACTGGAGTACGATTACAGTCCAACCGGTATAATCTGAAGTAGAATAAGTTATTGCAAGTTTTGAAGTTCCGGTTTGATCGTCTACTCTATGAATTCTAAGCATTTCAAGGTTTTTTTCCTTTATAAGGTTAAAGTAATATGTACTTTCTTTTTCAGGGGCATCTCTATAGGGGTAAACACACTGTCCATCACGGTTAATAATTAATATACCGGTACTTGTATCCTTTGATTTTGTATCATTGACATACTTGAACAGAGAATCACAATCCTGCAAAACTTGAATAATTCCTTGATTTTCATTATTACTATTTTTATAAACTCTCGTAAGTTCAATATACATATCATTTTTGTATAATATATTCATATTATTTAGCCATTCAAGATATGTTGGAACACCAATGTATTTATCACCGTTCAATTCCAATGTCTTTTTGTACCAGTTGACTTTGTTAAGGTCAGTTGAAATTTCGCCGTTAAACCTTCCTGTTCCTACCATGTGCCCGTCTAAATCATAAATGTTAGTCTGGCTTACCGGCAACAATGGACCATTTATTGCTATTATCACATCCATTAATGCATTGATTTTAGAATACCTTTCAAAATTTTCAGTGTTACCGATAATACCATCCTTTGGTAAGGACAGATAGTTTTGAAAATGAGATCTTATCAGGGAGGAATATAAAATATTCATTGAAATTGTATTCATTTGCCTAAAGGTACTGTCAATAGAATTTGATAAAGCTGTACATAGCTGCGCCTGCTGATCAGATGCCTTATTGTACATGTCATTTGCAAAATAGGAATACAAACTAATTGCGATTATAAGCATAAAAATAATGAAAAAGATTGAAAAATGGGTGAAAAGACTGCTTTGTAAGGTCTTGTATCTTAAATGCATCATTTACCTCCCTGTTCAGAATGTACAAAACAATAGCCGGAATACTCCATTTATTATAGCAGTTTTGTATAATATTATGAATATAGATACAAAAGAATCCTGGCCGGGAGATCTTGGTATGAATACATAGAATAATTTATGTCTACTTATAGTTTTGAAAAAACAGGAGGTATTTATGAAAAAAGCAATTGCATTGTTTCTAGTAACTGCTATGAGTGCGGCTACTTTTGTGGGTTGCGGTTCCAACTCAACAACCAGCAATAATTCTTCAAGCAGTTCGCCGGCTGTAAGCAGTCAAACAGCTTCAGCGACTGAGATAAAAAAAGACATTACACTTACTTTTGGTTCACATCAGTCAGGTCTCCCCACAAGTGGAATAGTTCAGAAAATATCCGAGGAATACACAAAGAAAACAGGAGTAAAGATCGATTATCAGATTTCACCTGACGCGCAATGGAAGGATATTATAAAGACAAAACTAGCTTCAGGAGAAGCACCTGACATCTTCTGCGTAGATTCAGGCACCTCGCTCGAAGTAGAATACCATGTAAGTAAAAACTGTGTTGACCTGACGAACGCGGATTGGGTTTCAAGAATGGATAAGTCCTCAGTACCTATGGTTTCAACTGATAATAAGGTTTATGGTATTACTTTCCCAGGCTATAAAATATGGTGGTATTATTACAATAAAAAAATGTTCTCAGATCTTGGATTGAAAGTACCTACAAACTATCAGGAATTCAAGGATGTCTGCGCTAAAATCAAAGCTACAGGTGTTACTCCCATTTATGAAGCAGTTCAGGACGGTTGGCATCAGCAACTGCCTATATATGAACTTGGAGGACTCTATACATCAAAGCATGAGAATCTTTACGAAGATATAAATACACATAAAAAGACTTTTCAAGACATACCGGAATTACAAACTGTTATAACCCAAATGCAGGAATTCCAAAAGCTTGGCTATTATGGCAAGGATTTTATGTCCAATAGTCAGAGCAACAGCTCAAAAGCATTTGCCGATGGTAAAGTTGCAATGGTACTTGATGGCTTTGGTTGGGAACAACAGACTAATAAGGATTTTCCGGATACTACAGACAATATTGGTTTCTTTGTAATGCCATGGGGAGATAATCAGGTTCTTGGAGTTAATCCGGCAAGTAACGCATATTTTATTTACTCTAAAAGCAAATATGCTGATGATGCTAAAGCTTTCTTCGACTACCTGGCAAAACCTGAAGTTTTACAGCAGAGATTAGACGGAGACCCAACAGCTCTTGCGCTTTGCTGGCCTGAAATAAAGGCTAAATATCCGCAAGCTTATACTGACTATATTAATTCATTGAAACATGGTCTTGTTGTGCAAGTCGGTGTTCCTTACAGTGGAAGTCAATGGATGGATGTGGGTAAGGATGTAGCTGCAATGTACGTAGGGGGAATGTCACCTGACACAGTAGTTAAGAATATGCAGCAGCGAATAGATAAACAGGCTCAGCTGGTAAAGGATCCTAATTGGAAGTAGTAACCTATGAATTTGGCTGTACATAACTTAGGTTTAAACTGAAATGCTTTACAGATTACTGGTCAGAGACAAATATTGTCTCCGACCAGTAATCTGATATTCAACAGTTTCGTTAAATAGTATCAAAACTTTAAAGAAATACACCCCGTTACCTGAGAGGAACAATTAGTATGAAAACAAATAAGATTTATCCCTGGTATTTTTGCTTAGCCGCTCTTACTCTATATGTAGTACTTTTTTTTGTACCATCTATTATTGGCCTGCTTTACTCTTTTACTGATTGGAATAGCTACAGTAACACGGTCAATTTCGTTGGCTTCCAGAATTTTCATGATATTTTCTTTAGCAGTGATAGAATATACTTATCTTTTATAAATAATACAGTTAAATTTACAATTTTAAGCATTGTTATTAAAACTTCTCTAGGACTCATACTTGCACTATTATTAACAAACGGGTTAAAATTGACAAGCCTTCACAGGATGATAGTATTTTCTCCTCAAGTACTTTCTTATTTGATTGTCGGTCTCGCCTTCAAGGGTATTCTACATCCATCAACAGGATTTTTAAATCTAACGCTTAACAAATTGGGTTTAGGAGCGCTTACAAATGACTGGCTTGGGAACGTTAACACAGCTTTTCCGTCTATTGTCGGTGTTGACGCATGGAAAGGCGTAGGTTTTGGTATGGTTATATTTATAGCTGGTATACAGTCGATACCGAGATCCTTCTACGAGGCTGCTGATATCGATGGAGCAGGCTACCTGACAAAAACCCTTAGAATAACTTTTCCCTTTCTCATGCCAACCATCGTAATAAACATTATCTTAAACCTTACATACGGCTTACGTGTTTTTGATATAATATATGTTTTAACAAACGGCGGGCCTGGGTATGCAACGGATGCCATTAATACTGCAGTGTTCAGAGAATTCTCATCTGGAAATTATGCGATGGGCACAGCTCTTTCCTCACTACTCTCATTACTTACTATTATGATCTCATATTTCATTATTAAGGGGCTTAGCCGAAAGGTGGAATTTTAATGAAAACCAAATTGAAAATAATCAGATTAATTCAAAATATAACCGCCTGGGTAATATCTCTTATAATACTTATACCTGGCGCCTTGATTTTTTTAAACTCCTTTAAAACACAGGGTGAATCATATAATCTGGATTTTGAATTACCCAAAACTTTTATGCTGGAAAACTATCTGACTGTCATTGAAAGGGGACACCTTGTCGTGGCGTTTTTCAACAGCCTTATTTATGCATCAGGCAGTACCATTTTACTGGTTTTTATATCAACTCTTGCAGCTTTTGTTTTAGTCAGAAATCAAAGCCGTCTTAACAGGTTTATTTACTATTTCGTTATACTTGGAATATCACTGCCACTAAACTATGTTTCTCTGATGAAGGTAATGATGCTGCTAAATTTAAATAACACACGCTATGGAATAATACTACTTTACGCAGCTATCGGAGTACCGTTCAGTCTTTTCGTTGCCTGTGGTTTTATTAATACAATTCCGAAGGAACTTGATGAATCGGCCATTATAGATGGGTGCTCACCATTGTCACTATTTACTAAAATTATTTTTCCACTTTTAAAACCAGTAACGGCTACATTATTTGTCCTCAATTTCCTCGGTACCTGGAACGATTTCACCATAACTATCTATTTCCTGAACAACAGCTCGAAAATGCCGATGACTCTCGCGGTATATAATTTCTTCGGTCAGTTTAGCCAGTCATGGAATCTTGTATGCGCTGATATTGTACTGACCACCATACCCGTGCTTATTGTTTACGTTCTAGGGCAGAAGTATATCATTAGTGGTATGACATCGGGTTCAGTAAAGGGATAGGTGTGACACGAGGTATTGCCGGAAACTTTTAAAAGTTGAATATTACGGAACATAGTTACAAATGGCAAACCATAGAGAAATGCTATTTAAAAGATGGTATATAATCGATACATCTTTTTTCAATAAATAAATTGGAGGGATATAATGAAGTTTACAGACGGATTTTGGTTAAAACGTAAAGGAGTTAGTATTTTCTCACCTGCAGAGGTAAGGGATTACGATATAAAAGAAAAATCAATAGTATTGTATGCATCTGTTACAAAAATTACAAGCCGCGGACAAACCTTGCAGGGACCATTACTTACTATAGATATAAGTTCACCCTGTAGTAACATAATAAGGGTTATTTCACAGCATTTCATTAAGAGAATAAAAGTACTGCCTGAGTTTGATCTTAATATAGATAAAAAATTTGTTCCTATAATAAGAGATGAAGACGATCAACTTATACTAAAGAGCGGAAATACCTCAGTAAGAATTAATAAAGAGGATTTTTCAATGTGCTTTTACTATGAGGACAGACCACTGACTAAAAGTGGAAGAGGCCAGATGGGCTATATAACAACAGAACATACCGGAAATTATATGCGTGAACAGCTTGATCTGGTTACAGGCGAGTGTGTATACGGATTGGGAGAACGTTTTTCCGCGTTTGTAAAAAACGGTCAATGTGTGGATATATGGAATGAAGATGGTGGAACCTCCTCTGAACAATCATATAAAAATATTCCTTTCTACGTAACTAACAGGGGCTACGGTGTATATGTAAATCATCCTGAAAAGGTTTCTTTTGAGGTTGCTTCAGAAGCAGTTTCCAGGGTACAGTTCAGTGTGCCGGGTGAAAAACTAGACTATTTTGTTGTTGGCGGAAGTGATCTTAAGGATGTGCTTCATAACTACACTACCTTAACAGGAAAGCCATCCTTACCGCCTGCCTGGTCCTTTGGTTTATGGCTTACCACTTCTTTCACCACCAATTATGATGAAAATACAGTTTCGTCTTTTGTAGATGGAATGGCTGAAAGAGATATTCCATTGAGAGTATTCCATTTTGACTGCTTCTGGATGAAGGAATACGAATGGTGTAATTTCGAATGGGATAAGGAAGTGTTCCCAGATCCTAAAAATATGCTGAAAAGATTAAAAGAAAAGGACTTGAAGATATGCGTTTGGATAAATCCATATATAGCTCAAAGGTCAAAGCTTTTTGATGAAGCAGTTGAAAACGGCTATCTTATAAAGCTTGAGGATGGAGAGGCCTGGCAATGGGATTTATGGCAGCCTGGAATGGGAATAGTTGATTTTACCAATCCAGATGCTTGCAAATGGTATGCCGACAAACTTAATGAATTGGTTGATATGGGAGTAGACTGTTTCAAAACAGACTTCGGTGAGAGAATACCTACCAATGTAGTTTACCACAACGGAGCAGACCCCGTCAAAATGCACAATTATTACACTTATTTATATAATAAGGTAGTTTATAATGTCCTTATTGATAGATTTGGAAAAGAAGAGGCAATCTTATTTGCCAGAAGTGCAACGGTTGGATCACAAAAATTCCCTGTTCACTGGGGTGGTGACTGCGTATCCAGGTATGAATCCATGGGAGAAAGCCTCAGAGGAGGATTGTCCCTTTGTATGTCGGGTTTCGGTTTCTGGAGCCACGACATAAGCGGATTTGAACATACTGCTTCACCTGACCTTTACAAGAGATGGTCAGCTTTCGGCTTACTGTCCACTCACAGTAGATTGCATGGAAGCAGCTCCTACAGAGTGCCATGGCTGTTTGATGAAGAATCGGTTGACGTTGTAAGATATTTCAGTAAGTTGAAATGTTTAATCATGCCATACCTGTTTAGTGTTGCATGCAATACTGCAGAAACCGGTATTCCTGCCATGCGTGCCATGATACTGGAATTTGACAAGGATAGAGCCTGTGACTACCTGGATACTCAGTATATGCTAGGCGATTCACTATTGGTTGCACCTGTATTCAATCCCGATGGAAGAGTGGACTACTATCTGCCAAAAGGAGTTTGGACCAACTTTATTTCCAATAAGAAGGTTACTGGAGGTACATGGCAGTATGAAAAGCATGATTTCATGAGTCTCCCTTTAATGGTAAGACCAAATTCTATTATTGCTGTTGGAAATAATGGGAATGTACCCGATTATGATTATCTGAAGGAAACTACACTTCATATATTTGAATTATTAGAAAATGAAACGGCAGCAGCTACTATCTATACAATGAAAGGAAAAGCCAAAGGATCTGCACAGGCTGTTAGAAGCGGCAATAGTGTATCAATAACTGTTAAGGGCATGATGAACTATTCTATTATAATGAGAAACATTTACAATATTACTGATTTGACGGGTGCTTCCTTTGAATTCAGTGAATTAGGCTCTAAGCTTGTACCAAACAAAGACAGTGAACGAATCAGTTTTAAATTGTAATTAAATAGTTGATATAAGTAAATTTGTGGTTTTTTGCAGGAGAAAACAGGAGTATCTCATTGGAAAAAACCTATTGTGTTTGTTCAACTTTCTAAATTACTTTAATAATAAAAAGTAAACAAGGAGAAAGTAAAATTATGAATAATAAAGTTACCGAATACTTAATGATGATTGATGATGTAATCAATAAAGGACGTTATAAGGATAGTTGGGAATCACTTCAGGCCTATCCGGTTCCGAAATGGTACAGAAATGCAAAGTTTGGGATATTTATACACTTCGGAGTCTATAGTGTACCTGCTTTCAATAATGAATGGTATCCAAGAGATATGTATGTCCAGGGAACGGAGGTTTATGAGCATCACTTAAAAACCTATGGTACGCACAAAGATTTTGGGTATGTCGATTTCATCCCCATGTTTAAAGCAGAACATTTTAATGCAGAGGAATGGATGGAACTAATTAAGTCTTCAGGTGCAAAATATGTTATGCCTGTTGCTGAGCATCATGATGGTTTTCAGATGTATGACAGCGAGCTGTCAGATTGGAATGCGGTTAAAATGGGACCTAAAAGAGATATATTAGGAGAATTGAAAGCTTCTGCCGAGAAGGAAGGTATTGTTTTTTGTGCTTCCAGCCATCGTGCTGAGAATTATTGGTATTTTGGTGGGGCTCGCCATTTTGATTCAGGAATACAAAATATTGTGTATCAGGAACCTTATGGTTATGCGCATCCTGATTATTCAAATGAAGAAGCTATGTTTGCGCTATCAAATGACATATATTCTACTCCTGCATCAAAGGAGCATCTGGAGGATTGGCTGGTCAGAACCTGTGAACTGGTGGATAAGTATAAGCCTAAAATAGTATATTTTGATTGGTGGATTCAAAACCTTTCATTTAAGCCATATCTGAAAAAGTTTGCCGCATATTATTATAACCGAGCACTTGAATGGGGTGAAGAAGTAACAATTAACTATAAGTTTGATACGTTTGCCTTTTCAACAGCAGTTTTTGATGTTGAGAGAGGGCAGCTTAAAAATATCCGTCCTACGCTTTGGCAGACCGATAGTGCTGTGGCAAAGAATTCATGGGGATATACTGATGCAAACGATTATAAAAATCCTGTAGATATAGTATGTGACATTATAGATATTGTTAGTAAGAATGGCTGTATGCTCCTGAATATCGGACCAAAATCAGACGGAACAATCCCACAGGCGGATAGAGATATATTACTTTCTATAGGAAAATGGCTAGACGTAAATGGTGAATCCATTTACAATACTACCTTCTGGAAAACTTTTGGTGAAGGGCCGACAGAAGTTAAAGAAGGTTCATTCACTGATATAGAACGGTCACATTTCACCAGTGAAGATATCCGTTTTACATATAATACGCCATATTTGTATGCCAACGTATTAAGCTGGCCGAAGAATGGTGAGGTTACTATTAAGTCCCTTGGATATAAAGCATTTAATGGTGATATTAAAAATATTCAGGTTCTGGGGTTTGATGTACCAGTTAAGTATACCAGAGATAAGGAAGCCTTATTTATAAAGGTTAAGTCTGAAAGAAATACAGAATATCCTGTTTGCTTTAAAATCAGAATAGATTGAATATGTGTAATACAGTTTAGAATAGGAAAAACTTGACTATAATAATTCTGTTGTACTGCCTTAGAACATGACATCAGGTCTTCCAGATTTTCCGGATGATTTCGCCAGTTTGAATCTGGCATGTACAAAAGCAGAACACCATAATAATTATCTTAATTTATTGTTTCGGATACAGAAAACTGGGGAAAGATGTTATAAGTAGCGGCTTCAAGTTCAGTAACCTTGTCAGTATAAGCTCATAAGATTGCTATGATACCTAATGTAAAATTATTTCTTAAAAAGATAAAGATGCTGGGTTAACCATGGAGAGAACGGTAAAAACACAGATTAGAGGATACTGAAGAAAAATTACAATTTGTAAAGAAATAGGAGGGCAGATAATGTTAAAGATAGGAACAAAAGCACCATCATTTTCGTTGCCGGATCAGAATGGACAGATTCATACGTTGGAGGAGTATAAGGGAAAGAAGGTTATTTTATATTTCTATCCAAAGGACAATACTCCGGGCTGTACCAAGCAGGCTTGTAACTTTGGAGAGTTGTACCCGCAGTTTCAGGAAAAGGGAGCTGTAGTTCTCGGGGTGAGTAAGGACAGCGTGGCATCTCATGAAAAGTTCGTAGAGAAGTATGGACTCCCATTTACTTTACTTTCTGATACAGAACTTACTTGTATACAGGCATACGATGTATGGCAGGAAAAAAAGAATTACGGTAAGGTCAGCATGGGAGTCGTTCGAACCACATATCTGATTGATGAAGAAGGAATGATTGTAAAAGCCTTTGGAAAGGTGAAGGCAGCGGAGAATCCGGCACAGATGCTGGAGGAGTTATAGGATATGAAGATTATTATCTCTCCTGCCAAGAAGATGAAGGTGGATACGGATTCCTTTGAGGTTACTGGAGAGCCCAAATTTATAAATAATACTATAATTCTGATGAATGAAATACAGTCCTTGTCATTGTCAAAGGCAAAAGCATTATGGAAATGCAGCGACAAATTGGCAAAGTTAAGCTATGAGCGCTACAAAGATATGGATTTGGTACATAGATTAACACCGGCAGTTATAGCCTACGAAGGATTGCAGTATCAGCATATGGCGCCGGGAGTGTTCACAGCAGAGGCACTTTCGTACATATCAGAACATTTGCGTATTCTGTCAGGATTTTATGGGATATTAAAGCCCTTTGATGGGGTAACGCCATATCGACTGGAAATGCAGGCAAAGCTATCTGTGAATGGCTGTAAGGATTTATATGATTTCTGGGGTGATTTGTTATACCAGAGTTTGGCGGACAATGATAGAATAATCATTAATTTGGCTTCGAAGGAATACTCACAATGCGTCGAGAAATATATCACACCGAAGGACCGATTTATTACTATTGAATTTGGTGAGCTAGTGGGCGGGAAAGTGAAGCAAAAGGGAACACAGGCGAAGATGGCTCGTGGTGCGATGGTGCGGTTCATGGCAGAGAATAACATTTCTAATCTGAATGACATCAAGGATTTCCGTGAGCTTGGATTTGCTTATTTCAAGGAGCTATCCAATACTGAGAAATACGTATTCGTAACACGAGGCGAGTGGTTGCATCATGAACAAGAGAACCTTCCCTGACATTATATCTGAACACCGATACAATGGATGCAGGTTATGAGAATGACAATTCAATATATTTTACAGGGTATGAAAATGTCCAGTTAAGTTATTTGTGGAGTTTCCCGAAAATAGAGATATAAATAAGCTATGAGTTTTTTTCGAAAAGACTTGGAGCTAGGTTTCATAAAGGGAAACAAAAGAGGTAATATAGAGAAGAAGGTGTATAAATGCAGATAAGTGAACTTTGTCTATTAATTGGTGTACCCGAAGTTGTCCAAGATAAGGTTTTTAAATATGGAAATGAAATAGATTTCAAAAGCATAGAAGCTCAAATAGCCCAAATGAATAATCCAAATACCTGGGAAAGAGCAGTAAATGATCTTGCTAAATTTTTGGCACCGGATGAGACAGGCTTAAGGATGTTGACATGTCAATTGCATGCAGCTTGTAATACATTCGAGAAATATAAAAATATGGGGATTTCTGACGCTATATTTATTGCAACTATGAAGTTCTTTACAAGATTTTTATATTATCATAATAAAGTATATGGTGAATTTAAGTATGTATGGGGGTGGTGGGCTGTAAGACTGATTTCTATGCAAGAATTTCGAATTGGTGAATTAGAGTATGAAATGATAACCCAAAATGATAAAAAGTTAATTAGTATTCATATTCCATCAGACGCCGATATGACAAGTAGTAGTCTTAGAAAATCTTATCTGGAGGCCAGAAATTTTTTTGGAAAATACTATCCTGAGTATGCTAAGGTAGATATGATTTGTGGGTCATGGCTGCTTGCACCGGCATTAAAAAAAATACTTCCTGATGACTCCAAAATTATACAGTTTCAGAAATCATTTGAGTTAACCGACCAGGAGGATGATAGCCCTGGCTTTCTTGATTGGGTTTATGGAAGAAGAGATATACCCTTTGAAAACTTACCCGAGGAAACTTCTTTACAACGTAATTTAAAAAAATATCTTCTAAATGGCGGTAAGGTGGAGTGGTCAAATGGAGTATTAATATCAAATCCTTTTTCAATTTGACCACATATAAACATATAACCATTATCCTCCAGTTAATAATAGCTAAGTAGATATGTTATTCTATGTAAGTAAATATTTTAAGAAGGAGACATAATATGGCGCAAAATAGAATAATATGTACAAAAAATGATGTTGATTATTTATCAATCAGAAAAGCGATGATTTCTGGTGCAAGAATAGTAGATGAATTAGTTGAGCTAGCAGGAGTATGCACTGAATGTGAAGGATGTAAAGGTGAATTAAATGCAATACTTTCTTCTGTTTGTGGTTGTAAGAAAGTATCTCTGGAAGCAGTAGTAAATGCAGTAAAAAATGGGGCTGATACAGTAGAAAAGGTTGGAGAGATAACCGGAGCTGGGACTGGCATAAATGAAGAAACCTGCGAGGCGTGTGGAAAGTGTAAGGGTCTTATTCAAAACATAATTGAGCTGGGAAGATAAATAAACGATGAAATGATACGTACCGTTGGTATAGGGCGGTTCTCTAATTTATAGATAATTGTTTATATAAATTCTAAAGAAGCTGTTCCCTATTTTCTTTAGGGTAGCATTATTTGGATTTAATTAAGTTCAGGGCTATTGGAAATTTTCCAATAGCCTTTCCTTCAGAATAAGAATAAAACATAAGTATAAAGGTAATAATAAATCTGATAATAATTTATTAGGAGTGTAAAAAATGGGAGTTAATAACGCAATGACTGCTGATTTCCTCAGATCAGCGTATGGTGGAGAGAGTGCTGCTCATATGAGATATCTGATATGGGGAGATTCAGCTGAAAAAGATGGATACCCGAACATCGGAAGACTTTTCAGAGCAATTGCTTATGCTGAGAGAGTACATGCCAAGAATCATTTTAATGTAATGAAGGAACTGGTAGGTGATGCTACTGTCACGGCAGGAGCTGTATTTGGGCATACAAATATTGTGGAAAATTTGCAAGGCGGAATTGATGGAGAGCTTCATGAGATAGAACAGATGTATCCTGTGTATCTGGAAGCTGCAAAATTCCAGGATGAAAAAGATGCCCAAAAGTCTTTCCACTATGCTTTAGAAGCCGAGAAGATTCACGCAAAAATGTTTCAGGAGGCTCAAGTAAAGGCAAAGGAAGGAAAAGATATCGGAGATGGAACCATATATATATGCCCTGTTTGTGGTTTTACTGAAATCGGTGAGAATGTAGATAAATGCCCTGTATGCGGGGTTAAAAGAGAATTGTTTAAGGCATTCCCAAAATAAATAGCTCGATGGCTTAAAAATATTTTTTTGCGAAAACCTATCTGATATAGACAGATAAAATGAGCCGAGCAGGCTTCCAATACAAACAGAGCTCCATGTATCGGTGAAACAACCACATTTATCAGATGCATGGAGCTTTTATTTAAACATATTTGTCATAATTATTTATAGTAATATTACCCCACTGATTTAATAATAAGTGGTATAATTGATTAGCAATAAGTTTGCATAACTACTGTTGGAAAGTATAGTATTTTAACCTGCTATGGAAAGAAGAATACAAATGAATTCTTATGTTAAGCTTATAAATGAGGTCATTGAATATATTGAAAACAACATAAATGACCCTTTATCGGTACAGGAAATAGCTAAGAGATTCTATTTATCAGAATTTCACTTCAGCAGAATATTTAAAATCATGATTGGCTGCAGCATAAAGCAATATGTACAAGGAAGAAAACTGACATTGGTAGCTGAAAAACTGAAAGCCTCAGACTGCACAGTAACAATGGCAGCTATGAATTATGGCTACGAAAGTCCGGAAGTACTTAGCAGGGCATTTAAAAAACTGTTTGGTGTTGCTCCCAACGTATATCGAAAGGGTTTAATGCCAATAGATACGGTAGAAAAGGCTAATGTTGTGGTAAGAGATATTACGAACACTAAAGGCACCTTTGCATTAAAAAATTCATTCCTGTACATAAAAAGTACAGATATTTATGGTGTGTTTATAGAAGTAAATGAAAATAATTCTGACTTTGAGTACAAACTCAATTCGACAGGAAGCAGCTTTGCATTAAAATATTCAGAATATTTAGCTGAGGGGAAATTTTACAGCGTAGTTAACTGTAATGAGGATGAAAGCGGAAAATACACAGTTTTTTTTGGAGGGGATATTCCGCAAAAGTACACAAAAAAAGGATTAAAGCCACGTAATATTCCCGAAGGCTGGTATTCCTGCTTTTATTATTACGGCGATATGTTAAGGATAAGAAATACTTTTGTTGAGGACCTGTACCGATGGGTTATGCTTAAAGAAATTGAGCTTAGTTCCAATGGAATCGGTATACTGAACATTTTTAATCTCAATGATAGGAATTCGGTAAGTATTCTGGTTCCGATCAAGGCCCCGGATAAAAACAGCAAAAAACATCATGATAGAGAAGAGATAAAAAGCTATTATATGGATAACATTTAAACATAGATGCTATCGATATAATAGCTTTTTATTGTATTGCATCGGAAAAATCAAGGAGGACGTATTGTGTATAATCTAAAAGGAAAAATAGCCGTGGTAACAGGAGCCAGCAGAGGAATTGGAAAAGGGGTGGCCTTAGGGTTAGCGGAATATGGAGCAACCGTGTATGTGACAGGCAGAACAGTGAGTACTGAGGGATTACCTGATTTTTTAGAGAATACCACCATACAGGAAACAGCAAGGGAAGTAAATGAGCTAGGAGGTATAGGAATTTCTCATCGCTGCGACTTCTCTAATGATGAGGAGATTAAGAACCTGTTTGAACGGGTTCAGAGGGAACAGGGTAGAATTGATATTCTTGTGAACAATGCTTGGTCAGCTGCGAGCCATATCATGCATGACTATTTCTTTCAGACACCGTTTTGGGAACAGCCAATGTCATTGTATGATGATCTTCATAAGGTAGGATTACGGTCCAGTTATCTTGCAAGCCGTTATGCAGCTCAGATAATGGTGAACCAGCATAGTGGGTTGATTGCAAACATATCTTACATAAGTGCTAAAAAATACTGGTTAAATGTATCTAATGGTTTGATTAAAGCGGGATTAGATAAGTTTACTTCGGATGCTGCTTATGAATTAAAAAAATACGGGGTAAAGATGTTTTCTATCTATCCCGGAAATGTACGAACAGAGGGAATGCTGGAATTGTCAAAATATGACCCGTCTCTTCGCCCGGAAGAAATGGAAACACCTCAGTTTGTCGGACGCTGTATTGCGGCATTGGAACAGGATGAAAACAATATGAAACAGAGCGGTGAGATTTTACGCACGGGAGAAATCGGCTTGAAATATGGGATTACTGATATTAATGGTTATCAGCCAAGTGCAGTATAGAATGTGATCGATAGACTTTGAAAATGTAAGGATGAACTGGCAGGTGATGCTACTGTTTACGGCAGGAGCTGTATTTGGGCATACAAATATTGTGGAAAATTTATAGGCTGCAATACAAACAGAGCTCCATGCATGGGAAGACACTTGCTTTCTCAGATGCATGGAGCAGCTATTTAATAAGATTTGTATTGACTTAACGATAATCCTTCATGTAATCCCCATGGGCCTCAATCAACTCATCTACCATTGATTTTATATCATCAATAGATAATTCAGCTGCGGTATGAGGATCCATCATAGCTGCATGATAGATGTAGTCTCTGTTCTTTGTAACAGCTGCTTCAATGGTCAGAAGCTGTGTATTGATATTAGACTGATTCATTGCCGCCAGCTGTAACGGGAGCTTGCCAACATGGCAGGGATGTACGCCGTTCTTATCAACAAGACAAGGAACCTCAACACATGCATCGTTGGGAAGATTATCTATCAAGCCGGTATTAATGACATTGCCACCGATTTTATATGGATTTCCTGTGACAATTGCTTCCATTATATAAGAAGCATATTCATGTGAACGGGTATGCGTTATTTTTCCATTATTAAGAATGCTTTCTTTTTCCTTTTCCCAGCCGTTAATTTGATCAATGCATCTTCGAGGGTATTCATCTAAAGGAATATTATATTTCTCAATGAGTTCAGGATATTTAGATTTAATAAAGAATGGATTATATTCAGCATTATGCTCACTTGACTCTGTACAGTAATACCCTAAATGCTTAATATATTCAAAACGGACCATATCGTAATGAGAAGTTTTATTCTTTTCTATAGCACGCTTTCTGATCTCTGGATACAAGTCGTTCCCCTCTTTATCTTTAATTACCAGAAGCCACGCCATATGATTGATACCT
Organism: Bacillota bacterium; assembly: GCA_023431385.1. Classification (GTDB taxonomy): domain Bacteria; phylum Bacillota; class Clostridia; order Acetivibrionales; family DSM-1351; genus Ruminiclostridium. Next base: position 23,229 of record JAEYWA010000004.1, read on the forward strand.
GCAATTAATTCTTCTCTTCCTTCTAATTTATCTTCCATGCCAAGTGAGGTTAATAAGCCTTCTGAACATACCTGAACACTGTGACATAGTCCGACAGTATTAACTTTAGTATATCTCTGCATATATCCGGACAGCATAGCCATAGGATTTGTGTAATTTAAGAATAATGCATTAGGACATACTTCTTCCATATCCTTTGCAAAGTCTGCCATCACAGGGATTGTTCTTAATGCTCTCATAATACCGCCAATTCCCATAGTATCGGCTATGGTCTGCTTCAAACCATATTTTTTTGGAATCTCAAAATCTATAATTGTGCAGGGATCATATCCCCCCACTTGAATTGCATTTACTACAAAATTAGCATTTCGTAGGGCAGCCTTTCTGTTTTCAACTCCTAAAAAAGTTTTAATTGTTGCTCGCCCTGAATTTGTATTTTTATTGATAGCATCTAAAATAATATAGGACTCTTCCAGACGTTTTTTATTAATATCATAAAGAGCTATTTCACATTCACATAAAGCTGAAGTACACATGCAATCTCCAAGTACATTTCTTGCAAATACAGTACTTCCAGCCCCTAAGAAAGTAATTTTTAACATGTATTTTTTTCTCCTTATTAATTGTTTTACTTATAAGCTTATTGTATAATCCTATATGAAGCATATCAATGTAGTTTGTTTCCTGAAACTTTACACTATGTTGATTATATGAGGAGGTTATGCCATATGGAGGAGGTTTGCCATATTCATGAGAGGTAGATTTAATTTAAAATCTATAAATATTTATTACTGTGGAAAAGAGAAATGCCGAAGTGGCCATTTCTATGGACCATCCATACGTCCTCATTACTTAATCCATTTTATATTAAATGGGAAAGGACAGTATCATGCACGTGGGAAAGTATATAACCTTAAAAAGGGTGGTGCTTTTTTAATATGTCCGGAAGAGTCAACATATTATATTGCTGATGAGAAGTGTCCTTGGGAATATGCATGGGTCGCAGTAGGCGGATCAGAAATTGAATCCCTCCTTGAAGTGTGTAGTATAAATAAAAAAGACCTGGTTTATTCTGCTGATAGCATGCCTATGAACGATATTGAAGAGCAAAATGACAGGATTTTAAATCTTGTTAATATGTTTTTAGAAAATCATTACAATGAAGCAGCATTATTGTCCGCTTTTTATAATGTTTTTTCATATATGATAAAAAAGGAAGCAGATGTAAGCATTATACCTAAAGAAATATTCTATAGAGAGGCATGCTCATATATTCAGCATAATTATAGCTATGATATCCGCATAAGTGATATAGCTGATTTTATTGGGATAGATCGAACTTATTTATATAAGATATTTATTGAAGAAGGAAATATCTCTCCTCAGCAGTATCTGATAAAATACCGACTAAATGTGGCTACAAACATGCTACATGACACAAACATGACGGTCACAGAGGTAGCAGTTTCCTGTGGATTTAAGGAGCTTTCTTCCTTTTCCCGGCTTTTCACGAAGCATGTGCGGATGTCTCCACGACAATTTAGAAAGAATATGATCCAATTTTCATAATAATAAGACGTAGAATGGAGAAAGCAGTGAATATCGTACACAAAATAAAAACCCTGGGGAAGCACCCGCTAATTGAAATTTTAAGAAATAACAAGGGAAATCCGAGAACTCTAATTTTGATGGAGCCACTATGGGGCATTCCATATAACTTAATCGCACCTTTTGCCACACTATATATGTACACGCTGGGAATAACTGACGTTCAAATCGGACTGATTTTGTCGGTTGCTATGTTTGTTCAGGTGTTTTTTTCCTTCTTTGGTGGTATAATCACCGATAAGTTGGGACGTAAAGTTACAACCATGATGGGTGATTTTTTTGGCTGGAGTGTTGCTTGCCTGGTATGGGCTATTTCGGATAACTTTTGGCTCTTTTTAATTGCAGTTTTATTTAATAGTTTTGAGCAGATTAACCAAACAGCATGGTTTTGTTTATTAATTGAAGATGCAGATCCCAAAGATCTGTTGGGAGTATATACCTGGGTGAACATCGGTGGTTTGGTTGCGATCTTTTTTGCACCAATTTCAGGATTGTTGATAAATTCCTTTACAGTGGTTCCGGTTGTCAGGATTTTATATTTAGTTTTTGCTTTAAATATGCTAATTAAGGTGGTTATTACTTTTAGGCATTGTGATGAAACCCGGCAAGGAAAGATTAGAATGGCTGAAACCAAGAATACCTCTGTTTTACAGATGTTATATGAATACAGGGAATTGATACCAAAAGTGCTAAAAAATAAAGAGGTTATGAAAGTGGTTATTGTCTCTGTGATATTGCATATAGCAAATCTTGTAAGTACTAACTTTTTTAGCTTGTATGTAACACAAAGACTAGGTATAGCAGATCGTTATCTGGCTTTTTTCCCCATTCTGAATGCGGCTGTGATGTTGATTTTCATGATAGGAATACAGCACCGCTTGGAATCAGTAAAATTCCGGATACCTATGTGGATCGGTCTGGTATTGTATGCTGCGTGCTCAATTCTCCTGATACTGACTCCAATCGGCGGTATTCCGTTTATTATTATCTACGTATTTGTTGGGGCAGTGGCCAGCGCTCTTGTAATGCCTCGTAAGGATGCCCTACTCCAGCTAAACATTAACCCGAAGGAGAGGGCTCGTATTAATGCTTTGATTATGTCCTTTACCATTGCTTTTGCCTCACCGTTTGGATACTTAGCCGGGTGGCTGTCAAGCATTGACCGCCGCTTGCCGTTTGCGTTTTTGTTTGCTATTTTTATCGTAGCAATTATTATCGTTGGTCGTATCCGTGATCCCGAGTTCGATGAAGCTAATGGGGAAGTTGATAATCCTGTGGTTCATAGTACAGCAGAATAAACCTAAGTGGTTGGCTTCTGATAAAAGTCATTCTCATAAACAAAATGATGATATTAATTTAGGTATAATACTTTAGGTTTTCTAACATTAAAAACTAAATATTGTGATTTTTAGAAAAATAAAGTAGTATAAAGTCGTTATGTATAAAACTTAAAAAAGTTCAATGCATTTTAATTTTTAAACCACTATATACTAACAATCTGTTACTCAGATTTGTATTTTTGAGGAGGCAAACATGGTAGAAGATGCTGTAATATTGAAAACAGATAGATTAATTTTAAGAAGATATAAGAAAAATGATTTACAAGATTTGTATGAGTATTTATCAGATTCCGAAGTTGTAAGATATGAACCTCATAAGCCTATGAATATAAATGAAGCTGAAAGCAACCTTAAATGGAGAATTTCATCAGATGAAATGGTTGCTGTCGAATTAAAAAGTACTAGTAAAATGATAGGAAATGTGTATTTAGGCAAAAGAGATTTTGAGTCCCTTGAAATAGGGTATGTATTTAATAAAGACTATTGGGGAAAAGGTTATGCAAAGGAAAGCTGTATTGCTTTACTTGCATTAGCATTTTCTAATGGTATACATAGAATTTTTGCCGAATGTGACCCACAAAATACGAGTTCATGGAAATTGTTAGAGGCATTGGGATTTGAGCGAGAGGCTCATTTAAAGAAAAATGTTTACTTTTGGAAAGATCCTGAAAATAAACCTATTTGGAAAGACACATACATCTATGCAAAGCTGAATGACTAGAGTGAAATACAACTTCCAGTATGAAAGAGCGGAGTTTGTAAGTGATCACTGTGAAATTATAGCGACAAATACTAGAATTGGCTCAGCAACACAAAGCAACTTGCTTAGACATTCGGATTCGTAGGTGTGTGGCCTGGAAAGAGAGACAGGAATCCGAATATCCGTTTTTGAAGGTATTCTGGACAAGTATAATGAGCGATGCAGTTGATGGTTTAGACTAACCTTTTGCCAGGTAGTCTATTACCATGACCTTGTCTATCACCGGCTTCAGCAAATCCCCGAAAGCCTTGTGGGCCGGGTGGGGAAGATAGGCGTCCCTGTCCGCCTCGCAGGCAAAGGTCAAAAGGAAGCAATGGGTAAATCCTTGGTTGATACCTTCAGGGCTCACATTCGTACCCCATTCCAGCGAGCGGATCATGGGAATATCGTCCTTCAAACCCACAAATGCTTTCTCAACTGCTTCAATCTTTTCTTTTGATGCACTATCCTTAAATTTGAACATTACAACATGCCTTAATAGTTTTTGCTCCATTTTATCCTCCTTGGTATGTTAAGATTGGTACTGCAATGAATGTAACGAGGCAATAGATGCTCGCCTCTACAAAGTGCAAAGGTACCAGCGGTAGACTTTGATACCTCTGCGGTATAATTTTTACGATCTAAATAGTTGGCATTACGGTACCACCATTTACAGGAATATAGGCACCCGTGATAAAGCTGGCTAGATCGGAAGCAAGGAAGGCCACCACATTTGCAACTTCCTGGTCCGTTCCTCTACGTCCCATCGGTACCATTTTCTCATATCCAGAGTTCCTTTCTGTCCCGTTAAGTCTGTCCCTGTCGCTGATAGTCCAACCGGGAGCAACCTGGTTTACGGTGATCTGGTGCTCGGCAACCTCTCTTGCAAGAACACGTATGACGCCGTCCATTCCCCTTTTCCCGGAAGCGTACGCGGACTGGCCTATATTGCACTGCATTGCGGTTTCAGTGTTGATTGCAATAAAACGTCCCGCTTTTTTTTCGATCATGAAGGGGATAAATGCCTTAGCCATAAGTACGTTCTGCATGACGCAGGAACGGAACTGGCTTTCGTAATCTTCAGGAGCCTGTTCCAATATCGGCTTCCAGGTATATTGTATGACGGCATTGTCAACAATGATATCCGGTTTTCCAAGGCCGACTACGATTGCATCCCTCATTTTCATAACAGAATCGGAATCAGTAACATCAGCCCTTACTAATATTGCCTTTCTGGAGAGGCTCTTGACCTCCTGCAAAAGCTCCTTCGCCTTTTCCTCATTTCTGTAGTAATGAATTGCCACATCAGCACCGCATTTTGCAAGGCTGAGCACCATTACCCTCCCCAGTTCTCCTGTAGCACCTGTGACAACTGCAATTTTGCCTGTCAAATCTACTCTCATAGCAAAATTCTCCTTGATATATTAGATTGTATTTGAATATATCAGATTGTATCAGATTTTATCAGATTGAATCAACCTCTTTACGGGCAATCTCCACCCATCTGGTGATGCGGTCAGGCTGATTACGGATTGTGTGGGTGTCCTTCATTATGATTTCCAGCACATTGTCCTTTGCTATTTTTAAAGTATTGCGGATATCGTTCCGTATAATATCCTCGTCAAAATCTGTACAGACAGGTGATGGATTGGGCTTACGGCTGAAAATATACTTCTTTCCAAGGTAATCCGCCATTTTCTCCTGGTCACTCCAGGGAGAGACAGACAGTCTCCTGAGGTTAGGTATGTCCTTGATGAACTGCCAGCGGTCCTGTATGGGCTCACAGCAGCCATAGCAGTTTAAGCCGAATTTCTCGAGAATGGGAAGCTGGTATTGCAATACGAATTCCGCGAACATGGTGGGGGATACTCCGATGGTCTCCTGAGAGTCGGTCCGGCCCCATGTGTCTGTAAGTCGAATTGGAGATTTCGCCTCCGAATCCTTCTGAGGCAGTTGATCGGTATATCCGACCCCGCCCGTCCCGATATAGTCGTTTTCATTATTCAGAGTAAGCAGCCTTTCCTGTTCAAGCCACTCATAATACCTTTTCTGATCTTCCCCGAGGAATCGAATTAGTCTATGCAGGTTATCCGGGTCATCGTACATATTTGTAAACAGAGCCTCCATCCCGATAAGCTTCAGAGCTTCCCATGTGATTGAGCAAGTATTATAGGTGTAACCGCGGATTCTTGAGGGGAGCAGATCACCAAACAGTTCTTCGGCAAGTCCAAAATTCTCCTGTACAAGCTCTCTGTTAACTTTGAACTCTCTGAAATGAAGCTTTTCAAAGTCCTTCTCCAGATCAGTGATTGGCGGATCGTAGCGGAAGCTGCCGAAGCCTTCTCCATGCACTTCCTTAATTTCAACTCCATAATCTCCGACTGTGATGTCCCACGGTATGTTGAACCAGGGTTCTAATGCATTGTCATCATTGATGTGCTCCCACCAGTAGATTTGACTACGCAGCGTCCATTCCCAGGCACGGAGGCGGGGTTCCTCACATACCATGGCACTTTCGGGGAGTAATTCCCTCCATGCCCCCTCCGGAAAGCACAGTATCAGTGGCTTCTCCGGTTTGAGGGCATTGAAGCTGCAAATACTTCTCCTACGCTCTTCCATGACGGGCAATTCAGCTATTTCACGAACTCTTCCGGCTAAACGCCGAATTACTTCCTTATCTTTTTGACTAATCATATATATATCCTTTCTATATTTTACTTAAAAGGACAAAGAAATTTAAGGTTAACGGAAAGGAATGACTATTTCATCTTTTCCACCAAATACAGCCGTTTCTCCTTTTATCCTTGCAATTACCGATTTCACAGCAAGATTTGGCCTTAGAACCAAGTTGCCCGGCTTTTCAGCTACAATTTCCAAATGGAGAACATCCCCGTCCAAAAAATATCCTCTGATCATAGCAGGTACTTCGGTCCTCATTATTTCTACTCCATTTTGACGAACTGATAAGTGCCCATCCATAAATACATCATAGATGTCGCTTTTTCCAACGGGAAAATTCCTTACTGCGGAGTATTCTCCTTTCAGGTTTCCGAATCGCATACCGCCCCAAGGTTGAGCTTCAATCAGTTCAGAGATAGCCAGATAACCGAGAAGTCCTCCCCAGTGATATACAGGATCCGCGTTTTTTACATCGCAGCCCTCTCCAGTGACGGCATTATAATTTTCATGGATATGGTTCTTTTCCTGCCATTCCTGTTGAAATAGCGCCTGGCTCTTTTGTGCAAAGCGATAAGCTACATCATGGAATCCATACCTTTTTAGGCCTTCACCTACAAGGAAGTTCATAGGTCCCCATATTCTGCCTCTCCAATAGTCGTTATCGGGGAAGGCAGGATCGTTTCTTGCAATGCTTGGTATGACATAGTGACCCCAGAATTCCTTTTCGTTGAGCAGGTGTTCCTTCACCATACGTTCGGCTTGCTCCGGGGATGCGATTCCGGCAATCAGAGGATAGAAATTAGTGGGAGACAAACGGTAGTTGAAGCGGCCGTCCCAGTGTCGGTTCAGGAAGATGCCGGTTTTTTCGTCCCAGAGTTGTTCCTGTACAGCTTCCCGCATTCTTGCATATTCCTTTTGCAGAAGCCCTGCTTGCTCAGATTTCCCTAGAATCACTGAGATTTCTGCCAGGGCCCAGCAATCCATGGCATATAATGCATTCAGGCCGACATCCGTATATTCCATGGTATGTGTCTGCGAGTTGAATACTACTCCGTCATACATCGGACTGTTGTCGAGACCCGACTCGTACATTGCTGCCTGGAGGTTATCTGCCTCGTACTGCACTCTGCGGCCTTCCGGATATGGGTTGGAGCCCCATTCCAGCAAACCATCGCCGTTACCGTCACGATTTTTAATCCACCAGGAATTCCATCTCAGCAATTTTTCATAGGTTTCTTCCAGCAGCCCGATTTCTCCAAACTGCCGGTAAAGCTTTAGTATACAGTACGCTCCGACCGGCGGCTGAGAGCGGTCTATACTACAGGCGTTCTGAGCACCAAAATTCGGGATCATCCCGTCCTCGGTCATTTCCTGCATTATACTGCTTACCTGCTGGAAGGAAAAGTCCCTGTCTTGCGTTGCACTCAAAAGTCCCGCGAAAAAAGTATCCCAATTGAATAATACATAAGATCCAAAGCCAGTGCCGTTACCTGTGCACCATGCGCGGGACACCGGCGAACATATGCGGTTGCCGGTGGGTTCGAAGATTGTATTCCACGTAATTCCCTTAATGATGGCCTGGGGAGTGTCCAATAACGTACCTTCGCCCTGACTATAGGAGGAGATGCACTCCTTACGCTTAACCAGCAGGTATTCATCCATTTCGTCCTGTGTCAGGTCCCAATTACAGCTGACGTAAATCGGGGAGTCAGTATGGAACAGAATGCTCTGGTGGTTTGTATTGACAAAGGTATCCCTGTCCTGGAGCCCCCAAGTGATAAATCGGTAATCTTGACCTTTTGCAGACATCATGATGGAGCTGTCGCCCATCATGATGTCACCTTTAGCTCCCCATCGGAACATTGCCGCGATGTTCAGCCGGTATCTAGGCTGCTCTTCTTTAAAAGAGATTTTGTATACAAACTTATCTCCCTGACTGGCAAATTCTAGGGAGAATACTGCATCAATAAATTTAAGATCTATATCGAAATATTCCCCGTAAGGATGGTGATAACCAAACCGGACTACATTGGACCACAGGAATTCGTCCTGGTACAGGTGTGTATCTTTGTCATACATTGCGACGCGAAGCTCGGCCATCTCGGGTATTTTCATTACGGCGTTCAGACACCTGATATCCCAAGTGTTCCAGGTGGATATATTTAACATATATTTATCTCCTTCTCACTATATGATTTTTAATTCACTTACTGAAGGGTAACCGTCTGCTTTCCTGCGGCGACCCATTACTTGGGTACTACTGTCCACAGCTGTCTTAGCCTTTCAGACCTGAGAACGTGATTCCTTCGATGAAGTACCGCTGGGCAAAGAAGAACATAATGATCATCGGTACAATGATGAACGTCGATGCTGCCATCAGAAGGTGCCATTGAGAATTGTACTGGCCTATGAAGGACTGGAGCCCCAATGAGAGGGTGTATTTCTCACCGGTATTCAGATAAATCAGCGGTCCAAAGAAATCGTTCCAGTTATACATAAAAGTGAACACTCCGACAGCAGTGAGCGAAGGTTTCGAAAGGGGCAGGATAATCTTACTGTATATGGTGAAGTAATTTCCTCCATCCAGGAACACTGCTTCATCATATGCTTTGGGTATGGTATAGTTAAACTGCCGTAAAAGGAATATAAAGAACGCATTTCCAAAAAAAGCAGGCAGAATAAGAGGCCAGTAGGTATTGTAAGCCCCTACAAATTTCCATCCGATAAACTGAGGAATCAGAACAGTTGCATTCGGGATCATCATTGTCGAGAGCAGAAGCGCGAACCAGAGGTTCTTCCCCTTGAAATTGATTCTTGAGAATCCGAAGGCGATGAAGCTGGAACTTAAAATGCAGCCAACCATATTCAGAATGACAATGATGGTCGTATTTTTGAAATAAATTGCAAAAGGAAGCGCGGTGAGAGCTTCCTTGTAGTTTTCGAAACGCATCCGCTTTGGCAGCCATTGCATGGGCATTGCGAAAATCTCCATAGAGCTCATAAAGGAACTCCTGATCAGCCAGAAAAACGGAAACAAACTGAACAGCGCAAGTAGAATTAGAATTAGATATACAACGCCTCTTCCGGGCTTGAATTTATTTTTTGCCATTTTTATCCTCACCTTCAATAAACACCCATGAATTGGAAGTTTTAAATGCTATTAAAGTCATAATACCGATTATTACAAACAGTACCCAGGA
>JAEYWA010000029.1 GCA_023431385.1 Bacillota bacterium
TGATTCAAAATTCATTTCCTCACGTCCATGAGACCTCCCCAGGTAAGAACGCTTTCCTTCATTCCATATATCTGCTGCATCTACACCGCTTGTTTCGGATAGTTTAGGGCTTCATTTTGTACTGCAAACTCGCCCAACAAGTCTATGCCTTATATACAGTTTGTGTCCCTCAGACCGGAACTTTGCCTCCAGCTTCCTTCAGATTCCTCGTCACCGAGGACACCCTTGCTCTTGGCTAACGGTTGGCACTATCAACCCCCGTATCGGACTTTCACCGACGAGAAAGCGCCCTTGCTGGGCGCACAGCTAATAAATCTGCCCGATATAAAAACGGGCAGATTTATTTATTTTCTATTCAATTTTTCCACCATGAAAATAACATTCATATACCTTTTCATTTTTATTGTAGATTTCTTCATACCCGTTGAACCATTCAATATCACCATCTACAGAGCACTTATATGTCAAATTGTCCTTTGTATATATTTCAGGCCCTCTGAATGGCTTATCAACCGGTATTATAGTTAAAGCTTCCTTAAGAAAATCGCTGTTAAAAGCTGAACTTATAACCCTTCCGCAATAATTCATTGACCATATAGGTTTTTCATTTTCCCAAACAGCTTCCTCACCGGCGAAGTTTTTTGATCCAAGATAAGTATCTAAATAATACAGCTCCCCTTCCCTATACGACAAATCATGGGAATCAGGCCGAGAAGAAAGGATTTCCGGACCCTTACCTGCATAAGTAGCCTGTTTTGCCTTAATTAAAAAACTTGTGATATTTTCTTTTAACATTTTTAATACTCTCCTTTTTCGCTAAAAAGTAAGTTCAGCATTTTTTTTGGGTTATTTAAGAATTGCCTGGTAATAATATAATGCTCAGTTTCCTCATAGGGTGTACTTTTTATTCCTTTTTCATCAAGCATCAATATTTCTGAATCAGGAAATGCCAACAATAGCGGTGAATGAGTTGCAATAATAAATTGTGAGTTTGCCTTAACCAGTTCATTAATTTTTACAAGCAAAGATAACTGTCTGGACGGAGATAGAGCGGCTTCAGGCTCATCCAATATATATAAGCCATGCCCCCTGAACCTGTTCAGAACCAGAGACATGAAGCTTTCACCATGTGATTGCTGATGTAGTGAAACTCCGCCATATGACATTTTTACAGGAGGACTAAATGATGGTTCTGAGTCCAGTTTATCAATTTCAGTGGCCACATTGTAAAAACTTTCGGCCCTGAGAAAAAAACCGTCTTTTGGGCGCTTTACCCCTTTTATGGTGGTTATGTGCCTATATAGTGATGAATGTGTCTCCTTAGAAGCAAAACTAAAATTAATTGTGCCACCCTCAGCATTAAAGCCCATATTTACAGCTAAGGCCTCAAGCAGCGTAGATTTACCAGACCCATTCTCACCCACAAAAAATGTAACTCTCTTATTAAAGGATAATTGCTCAATTCCCTTTAAGCATGGTAAATTAACGACATAAATATCTTCACATTTTATTTCTCTTTTTAGTTTGATTCCACTGATATATAAATCACTGAACATTCTTACGCTCTCCAGGTCTGGTATCATATACCAAATAAATGATTAATTACTATTATATAATAAGATAAGTATATAGACAAGAACATTTGTTCGTTTTTTGACAGACTTATACAATTATACCTTAAGAAGCTTCTTTTTATATAATAGTGAAATTTTTTGTTCCACAGATGCTATTTTTCACAAAATGTGAAATAATTAATCTATATAAAAATCAGGGAGTTGATTTTATGGATACCAAGCAATTATCAGAGATTATTAAAGGCAGCAATAATATTGTTTTTTTCGGAGGAGCAGGAATGAGCACCGAATCAGGAATTTCAGATTTCCGCTCGGAGAATGGACTTTATAAAACATCAGCAGGATTTGATTATCCTCCCGAAACAATGCTTTCTCACAGCTTTTATGTCTCCCATACATCAGAGTTCTTCAGATATTATAAACAAAAAATGATATTTAGAGATGCAAAACCAAATCCAGGTCATCATGCTTTGGCTCACCTGGAGAGAGAAGGCAAATTAAAAGCAGTTATTACCCAGAACATCGACGGTCTTCATCAGTTGGCAGGCAGCAAAAAAGTTTATGAACTCCACGGGTCTGTCCATCGAAACCACTGCACAGGCTGTAACAGGTTTTATGATCTTGACTTTATTACTTCATCTCAAGACATTCCTGTTTGTCCTGCCTGTAACGGTATTGTAAAACCTGATGTTGTGTTGTATGAAGAAGCTCTTGATGATAGCGTTGTTAATGGTGCAGTCACAGCAATAAGGCAGGCTGATATTTTAATAATCGGTGGTACATCACTTGTTGTTTACCCGGCAGCAGGACTAATCAATTATTTTAATGGAAGTAAATTAATACTGATAAATAAAAGCAGTACTCCTTATGATACCAAGGCTGATATCGTAATTCATGATTCGGTGGGCAAACTGTTGGGAGCAGTAATTGAATTGCTGTCGGGTCGCAGTTAAAAATATCAGAAATGTTAGCGAATAGATTAACTAATGAAAACATTTGCCAATAGCTTACCAAGAAGAGTACCAGTCAGGCAGAAAACAATACTTAAAAACATATTTAACACTGCTTGAAGAGTATTACCATTCTGAAATAAATTTATGGTCTCGAGACTGAAGGTTGAAAATGTGGTAAAACCGCCAAGTATTCCCGTAGTCATGAAGATCATCAGGTTTTTGTTATTCGGGTAATTACAGGCAAAAAGCTGAGTCAGAAATCCAATTAAAAAAGAGCCCAAGACATTAATAATCAGTGTTGATACAGGGAAATTTCCTGAGTATAATTTGTTTATTAATATGGCCAGCACATATCTGGATGCTGCACCAATAAAGCCGCCGGAGCCTACAATTAAAAGCTTCAACATAAAAACCTCTTCCTCGTCGATTTACATTAAATACATTTTACTGCATACGCCTTACTTTTAACAGCTATTTAATACCCAGTTGAGCAAATAAATTTGTCATTAATTAAATCCTAACGGATTTATCAAGCAATCAATGTATCAATGTAATTCTAATAAATCAAAGTGGTATCCATTATAATACTAGAATACTAGAATACTTAATTATTTTACATATTATTGAAATTATGATATTTCATCCCAGATACAGGCACTTTTCTTTGGTTTTTTGAATAAAACGATTGATATTTTTAAGATATTATGTTAATTTTATTTATGCAAGTTGAACGATATGAAACTGCAAAATTCTTTCGTTTAGCTGCTCTCTGGAGAGTCCCAGTAAATGGGCGCCGAAGGTGCAAGGAAAAGTGAGAGCTTTTCCGGTCTCTCAGGCAAAAGGACAGAGCTTACAAGCTTTATGTCTTTCTCTTTTGAGGGCCAAAACAAAATGTTTTGGCTTTTTTGATTGTCAAAAATTCAAGAAGGGATTGGTCAAAAATAATGTTAGAGCAAATCAATAGTTTTATCAGCTGGTTCAATGGAATTGTATGGGGGCTTCCTCTCATAATTCTGGTATTATTGGTAGGAGTATTATTAACGATTCGTACCGGTCTTTTACAAGTAAGGCACCTTCCCCGCGCAATTAAATACATGGTAAAAAATGAGGAAGGCGGAACCGGTGAAGTATCAAGCTTTGGTGCACTATGTACTGCACTTTCAGCAACCATAGGAACAGGTAATATTGTGGGAGTGGCTACCGCAATAGTTGCAGGAGGGCCCGGAGCGCTTTTCTGGATGTGGATAGCAGCGTTCTTTGGCATGGCAACAAAGTATGCTGAGGGACTTTTGGCAATAAAATACCGTACTATCGATAGTAATGGTCACGTTTTGGGTGGACCCTTCTATTACATAGAAAATGGTATGGGTAAGCGCTGGAAGTGGCTCGCTAAAGCCTTTTCTTTCTTTGGAGCAGCAGCAGGTCTTATGGGCATCGGAACTTTTGTACAGATAAATGGTATTTCTGATGCAGTTAAAAATTATTTTGATTCAAATAGTGAATGGACCGTTTCACTTATAGGGAGAGACTATTCCTGGACAATTGTAATTACAGCGGCTGTTGTAACTATCTGTGCAGGTTTGGTTATAATCGGAGGCATAAAAAGAATTGCCAGTGTATCCGAAGTAATTGTCCCCTTTATGGCTATTTTTTATGTAATAGCCACATTATTTGTTGTTTTCACAAATGCAAAAGCCATTCCGGGTGCTCTTGTTCAAGTATTCGAAGGAGCCTTCGATATAAAAGCTGTTGGAGGCGGTTTATTCGGTACTGCCATGATGACCGCGATGAGAAATGGTATCGCACGCGGTATCTTTTCCAATGAATCTGGCTTGGGTAGTGCACCAATCGCTGCAGCTGCTGCAAAAACCAAAGAACCGGTACGACAAGGTTTGGTATCAATGACCGGAACCTTTATTGATACTATTATAATCTGTACAATGACCGGTCTTTGCATTATCACAACAGGTTCATGGAATATTAATTTGAAAGGTGCTGCTGTAACGCAAAATGCTTTCCAATCCGGCTTCAGCTTTGCTCCCAATCTTGGTTCCTTTATATTAATGATTAGCCTTGTATTCTTTGCTTTTACAACAATTATTGGCTGGAGCTACTATAGTGAGCGCTGTATGGAATACCTAACAAACGGCAAAACAAAAGTAATTAAAGCTTATCGTTGGTTATATATTTTAGCTGTGTTTGCAGGACCTTTTATGACAATAGAAGTAGTATGGAATATTTCTGATATATTCAATGGAATGATGGCCTTCCCCAACCTGCTTGCTCTGATTGCACTCAGCGGAGTAGTAGCAGCAGAGACTAAGAAATATTTCGCAAAAATTAAGGAACGGAAGTTGAAATAGCATATTTTAATCAAAACAGTTGTCAAAGGCAGATATTACAGCGAGTGCTGCTATATCTGCCTTTGTATTTAAGGTACTATCTTGACATTTCCATTCCAACACAATTCCAAAATCCTTCATCAGCGTCCCAAACTTTTTCAGTAAAAGACGTTTTTACAAAGCCTACACTTTCGTAACACCTAATAGCTCTAATATTAAAATCAAAAACATTAAGTTTAATTTTGTTAAGGCCCAGCTCATTAAACCCAATTTTTACCAGTTGTCCCTTGAAAATATCCACTATACGTTAAATATTAATGTTTATATGTAATAATCTTATAAAAATCGGTTCTTTTTCAAGTGTTGGGGTAGGTTAAATACCTGCCCCTGTTTTATGAACAACAATGTAGTATTCGGTTTCTAAATCTCTTAAAATTTTTGTATCCAAATGCATTCCGCTTAATAACTTTCACT
>JAEYWA010000046.1 GCA_023431385.1 Bacillota bacterium
AAAGTAATAATAACCTGCCAGATGTACTGGATGAGGTCAAATACGGTATTGAATGGATGCTGAAGATGCAGGATGCAAAAGGGGGAGTTTATCATAAGGTGACCTCCAGAGCCTTTCCCGATATAACAACAATGCCCGATGCCGATGTGGATGATCTTCTGGTTTTACCTGTATCCACTACTGCAACAGCGGACTTTGCTGCAGTTACAGCTATGGCTTCAAGAATATATAATGAATTAGATTCAGAGTTTTCTGCCAGATGCTTAAAAGCATCTGTTAAGGCGTGGAATTGGCTGGAGGGAAATAAAGACTTTATTGAATTCAAGAATCCTCAGGAAGTCTCTACGGGTGAATATGGTGACAGCTCCGGCAGCGATGAAAAAGCCTGGGCAGCAGCAGAACTCCTCAGAGCAACGGGGGATGAAAAATATAGTAATTATTTCAGCGCTAATTATGAACACAACGGATTTGGACTTGGTTGGCAAAATGTAAGCGGGTTTGCTGCAATAGCATATCTGTTTACCAATTCCGATAATACAGACCTAAAAGTAGCTGAAGGGATTCGAAAGGCATGGTTGGAAAAGGCCGACATGTTTGTAAGCACAGCTGAAAAAGATGGATATTTGCTTGCAATGCATAAAATGGAATACAGCTGGGGTAGTAATATGAATGTTGCTAATCACGCCATGCATTTACTTATAGCTGAAAAATTAGATAACAATGAAAAATATACACAAACAGCAGCCGATTGTGTACATTATCTTCTGGGTAGAAATACAATGAATCAGAGCTATATTACAGGCTTTGGTTCCAAATTAGTTATGCAGCCTCACCATAGGCCTTCGGCAGGTGATTCGGTTAAAGGGCCTGTGCCGGGGTTATTGGTAGGAGGACCTGATTCTGCCCTTGAGGATGATATTGCCAGGACAAAGCTTTCCGGGAAAGCTCCTGCACAATGCTATATCGACGATGTTACATCATACTCTACCAATGAAGTAGCCATATATTGGAACTCTGCAGCAATTTTCAGCATTTCATATATGGCTGCAAAATAGATGAAGGGAGGCTGTCTGTTGGCTAAGCAGATTTGGAAGCCGTCTACAATGTTGAATCCTGTACCTGTTGTAATGGTAACCTGTACAGATAATTCCGGAAAATCAAATATAATAACGCTTGCATGGGTGGGCACAATAAATTCCGACCCTCCCATGGTATCAATATCGGTAAGAAAACAGAGGTATTCCTATGAACTTCTTAAGCAAAAAGGGGAATTTGTAATAAACATACCACCTCGAAGCCTTACTTTTGCCACAGATTTTTGTGGTGTTAAATCTGGCAGAGACCTTGATAAGTTTGAAGCTATGAAGCTTACCCCTGAAAAGGCCTCAAAGATTGATGTTCCGTTAATAAGGGAATGTCCCGTCAACCTTGAGTGTGTTGTAAGGCAGGTGATCGAGCTGGGCTCCCACGATTTATTCCTTGCTGAAGTTGTTGCAACTAATGTAGCGGAGAAACTTCTGGACGAGAGCGGCAGGTTAAATCTTGATAAGGCCGATCTTATCTGTTATTCCCATGGTGAATACTATCCGTTAGGGGATTCATTGGGCTACTTTGGGTACTCAGTAACCAAGAGGAAAAACTTAAAAAGGAACCAAAGTAAGCCGATAGGTAAAGCGACAGGAAAAAATCAAAAACCAGATGAAAGAATCAAAAAAAAGCAACAACTTTGAAAAGAATCAAAAAAAGCAACAACTTTGAGAAGAATCAAAACCTCGCAAGAAAAAGGTAAAAACCGACAGACCTAAAACAGAAGCCAGCGGCGGAGAATAATAGTAGAGCCAACGATTATCTCTTTACGAGACCTGATATAAATACACAGCGCATAGCCGCAATCGAAAAAGAATTTTCAACAGCTCAGATTAATTCTCTGATTTGTCACAGATTTTATTTAACCTATTGATGGAATATTTGTGCAATCACTCCTCAAAAAGGTCTGGATATTGTTAATAAAGAAGTGAAAAAGGCTTATCAGGAGCACGGCTGCGGAGAGAATTAAATTACAGTGTAAATTGGTGAGAGTTTTTCAAAAGCGTTGAATTAACTTTAAAACATAAATAATCCATCCGGTATTATTCTACACGGATGGATTTATAGGGATTGTCTATTACCTCTTTATGAAAGATTATTATAAAAAACTTTAATTTAATATTTTCTATAGATATTTGCTCAATAATAGTTTTCAAAGGATAAAACCGAACTATGCCTTTACTGGTATAGATTGCCTCCATGTAGATGTTTTCGTGCAGAAAGCAGCCTTGTTTCATCCAGGTGGATTTTTACAGAGCCGTAAAGCCGGCTCACCACCGCAGTGTACAAAATATCAATAATTGTAAGCTGTCCAATTCTCTGCCCCATTACACCGCTGCGGATTAATGTCTCGGAAGACGAGGAGAACAGGTTTATATCGGCTTTCTGGCTGAGCGGATTTTTGCTGTAGCAGGTGATACTGATTAATGTTGCATCTGTTTTTTGGATTACTTCTGCTGTCTCAAGGATATCCTTTGTATCGCCGCTATACGAGATAAGTACTGCCACGTCTCCTTTTTGGAGGCTGGTAGCGCATAAAAGCTGGTCATGCGGATCGGAACTGGACATGGAGAGCTTATGAATACGTACAAATTTATTATGAGCATCCATTGCTATGATTCCGGACGTCCCTACACCGTAAAAGTCCACACGCTTTGCATTACTTATTGCGTCTATGGCGCGGTCAAGATTTTCGATATCCAGGAACGCCCTGGTATTTTCAATTGATTTGATATTGCTGCTGCAAACACTTTGCACGATGGACTCCGTGGAATCACCGGGCCTTACGTCATTGTATGGTGTGACCTCCTGCTGTTCAAGTGCCAGGTCTGTGAACAGCATACGGCAGAGCTCCTTATACCCTGAATAATTGGCAGACTTGCAGAGTCTGACAACTGAGGACATACTGGTGCCGCATGCATCGGCTAATTCCTCTATGGACATATTTACAACTTCGCCGGGAAAATCAAGTATAAACTTTGCGATTTTCTGCTCCTTGGGAGCAAAGGAATTCATCAGCTCCTTAAGACGCAGGCAACAGCTGGACATAAGTCTTCCTCCTTAAAACTAAAATACTGTTATTAATACTATTTTATTTATGTCAATTCATACTGGTAATGGAGCGGAAAAAGGGCCGCACGGGCTGCTCCAAATACCGGTGCCATATCAATATCGTCTGCAGCTGCAATGTAGCGCAGCTGCGGCAGATCCGACAGGCCGTTTTTAAGCTCGGGAAGAAACAAACCGGCAGATTTTGAAATAGCTCCTCCCAGAAGCAGGCCTTCAAACTGGTTATCCCTTAGGATATCATGTATTATTTCCGAAAGATGTTGTCCAAGCTCTTTAAAAACCAGCTGAGCTTCAGCCTGTCCCTGACATGCCAACCCAGCAACATCAACGACGTCAAGGGTTTCCGGGGCGCAGCCTGTCAGCTCGCAATAGCGGGACAATATGGCACGGCGTGAAACATAGTCTTCACTGGTCCGGCTTTTATAGGACCTTGAAAATATACTGATGCCCGGTCCGTTTTGCAGGTTTGCATATATTTTGCCGTTCAGCATCGAAGCAAATCCTAAACCGGTGCCGATTATAACGCCTGCGGTTCTTTCTGATCCACAGACCGTGCTGTTCCACAGTGCTCCAAGTAAAAAGGCATGTGAATCGTGAAGAAAGCAGACAGGAATTTCACCAAGGCTTTCCTGCAGCCACGGACGCATTGGTAAGCCCTTTATGGAGGCGTACTTATGCGTCATCAGACTCATTCCTTCAACATAGTCAAAGGGACCGGGAATACATACACCCACTGCCGATAGATTCAGATTGTTCTCACGGGCTTTTGCAAGACCAAGTACTGCCAGTTGCTTGTAAGAGGCGCTGATAGCGCCGGCACTTCCGCCGGAATTGACAGGCACCCTGAGAAAGCTGTTTTTTACAAGAGTTCCGTCACCTTTAACAAGCGCAGCTTTTAAAAATGTTCCTCCTGCGTCTATGGAAAGAACACATGCATTGGATTTACTCATTTTCAAAGCCATCCTTCAGCAGGGTTTTGTGCATTGTAACCTTACCGACGCCTTTATTTATAACCTCATAAGGCCCAAAATCGGCAGGAACGATAACCATATCAAGATAATTTTGCTCAAAATAGCGGTCAGGATTGGACAGTGACCTGATCAGGCATTTTTCACCCTCAACGAGCACCAGGACGTGAAATCTGTCGGTAGTTTCATCTTCATATTTCTCAAAAAACCTTACATTTCTCAAGCTGAAATACAGAAGATCATGTTCTCCGACAACCGTTTCCTCATATCCTTTACCCTCGCGGATAAGACGGGGTTTCTGAATAAGGTTTTCCTTAACCCAGCTTTCCTTGAAATCTCTGCGCAATACCTTGTCGCCGTGGTATGTATGAATCGGACGAAGATTACCGTCCAGGTCTTTTCTCATATAATCATACATTTTATAAGTATAAGAACCAATTGTCAAGCTGCCGATCTCCAGAATAACCTGGTTGCGTCCCGAAGCATGTATGGTCCCCGCAGGAATCAGGAACTGCTGGCCTGCAACCGATGGTTCGGAGTACACATATTCATCATGATCAAAGCCTTCTCCAAATTTTTCGGCACGTCTGGCTTTCTCTATAAATTCCTCCACATCTGCATTTTCACGGAAACCGCAGTAGGTTTTTGCCTCCTGGCCGGTAACGACCATATAATAGCTTTCATCCTGGCGCCCCAGTTCGTTATTTCCCTTTATGTAATCACCATCGGGATGAACCTGGATTGACATGTTTCCGCTGGAATGGTAGGTATCGTCATAGTTGAACCTGACAGGAAAATAGCCATTGAATTTTTTTGCGGATTTTTCACCCATAAGCTTTGTACCAACTAGCTGTACAAAACAGTAGAAGGGAAATTCCAGCTCCATTGTATCAATGTCGGCAGCAATGGAGACTTCCATAGGAATCAAATCGAAAACCCATGCACAATTTTTCATATCTTCCGGCAGATTACGCAGGCGTTTTATATAGAAGCCTCCCCAAACACCCTCCAGATAAACAGGACGGCAACGGAGAGGGTAGCTGACCATAGTATCGAAAAGTGCTTTTAAAGTACTGACCGGGAGCATTTTTATCTTATCGGGATTGTCACCGGTCAAGTAGTAGTCGATTTCATTATTACGTATCAATTGTCCGCGCAGTTCTGCAGCTACTTCAAAATCTATGTAATAGCTTCGGCGGAGAATATTATTTATTGTCATCTGCCTGGTTGAGCCAAGATTTGAGAAGGCTCCGGCACGGATATTCAAAATTGTCCGCTTTTGAGTCATATCGATGTAAAGCTTAAGATTGTAAAAGGGGCGGAGAGCATCTATAAGTGCTCCGTAACCGTAAAGAACTAGTACACCTTTTCCTTTTTCGGAAAACTCCTTTAGCCGGGCAGACAGCTTTTCAATTTCTTTGTGCTGCATCAGACTCTCATAACCATCCTCATAACGGGAACCGTAAAGCAGCACTGGGTCGGTCTCCCTGTCCTCGGGAAGATATGGAAGAAATTTTTCGTAAAGCGTATCGCTGTCCAGAAAGAGCGTTTCAGTGGATATTGTATCAACCTGGATACCATTTAGAGCAAGTTGGAGTGAAAGAAGTCCCTTAAAACTGTCCATAGGTGCACTCATATAACCATCAAGGCCTATAATACAGCGGGGGGACCCCGAAAGCATATTCTTGATCTGTGCGGTCAGCTTTTTGGCAGATGTAAGTGAATCGGGAGTGATGCTGTTTTTTAATTCAGAATTAAAGGCAATATGATTGACGGCATTTGGATCATCATATGGGTAGGGATTAAACATAAAACTCATTATCGGGCACCTCACTATTTTTTTATTTTAATTATTATTCTTAATAAAACTTCATACATTTATCGGATGACACCAGAACTATAGAACTTCGAAATCAAAATCCAGCAACTGTGCCAAATAAGACAATTCACGGGTGTAGTCACCGGAGACTATACCGTAGTGTTGAGTAACTCCAATGTTTATAAGCTTTTGAAACAGTTCCTGTACCGCTCCTGCCACAGGACGGAAAAGGCCGTGGGAATATGATGTGATAAAATGCTCACAGGGTAAAGCTTCAACCAAAGTACATACCATTTTAAAACGACCATTGCACTCCGAAACATGAAGCATTGTTTTTAGTCCCGGGGGAATTACATACCAGGCAAAAGGAGCCCCGGCGTATTTGTAATTTGTTTTTGCAAACCTGACATCTCTGGCAATCCTGACACTACCGGCAGGATCAGTATAATCGTTTGGTCCTGCGTGTCCCCCTGCAAAGCAATCCAGTTTCAAATCAATATGAAAAGGTTCAATAAAGCTGACCGGTTTCCCTGATAGCTTTTTTAAAATATATACTGCGAGACCTCCCCCAATATCTCCTTCCGGTACGACTGCAATGTCGTCAGTTCCTGGACATGGCAAAAATCCGGGACGAAGTCCTACCTCGGTTAATAGAATGGGGTCTACGTCATTGAGCACCACCAAGCTTACTCCCGACTTGCGCGCCATGCTCTCAAGAGCCAGAGAGGCACGGATGGAGGCATTGAACTTTTCAACGTCAACGTCAGGCAAAACCTCGTACTGCTTCTCTATAATGTTACGGGTATTATTTACATGCTCGCAGTCTATTGTGCTGATTTCTTTCGTTAGTCCGGCAACAGATAGAAAACGGAGCTCCGGGCCGGCCTTCATAAATAAATTATAAGGATCTACATAGGTTGACCACATGACTTCATTATACGAGGCAAGCAAACCAAAGCTGATACTTCGAAGAGTAGAACGGACAGCGGCAGCCTGTGAAAAATGTCTTGCGGCAAGCATAAGCTCATCGGTTTTTCCGATGGATGTAACCAGCATGGGCCGACCAAAACGTTTTATTGAGCCTGATGCTTCCAGGGTACCTACAAGCCCTCCGGCAGAAAG
Source organism: Bacillota bacterium (assembly GCA_023431385.1). Taxonomy (GTDB): domain Bacteria; phylum Bacillota; class Clostridia; order Acetivibrionales; family DSM-1351; genus Ruminiclostridium. The sequence continues at coordinate 7,066 of JAEYWA010000046.1, forward strand.
GAATTCTACAAAGTCTGACTCGTCGGTAGTATCGGTAAATGAAATACTGTCTCTGGTTTTGCAGCCAAAGAAGATTGGAACAGGGACCATGTCACGTAAAAAACGTACCCAGGCAAAATCCTCGGACCATGAAAGAAAAAGTGCAAAAATCCAATCAACTTTTTCGGTCTGAAAATATTGTATGGCAGTCTCAATATCCTCACGCGTATATACTATGCCGGGAAAAGATACCTTACTGAATTTCTCAAGCTCCTTTACATATTGATCTGCTTCGGCTTCCTTTCGTAAACCATAATCGCCCTGCGCAAGGCCTTTACCAAGTTCACGGAAGCGGGACGTAGCAATCAGCAATAGTCCTGTTTTTGGAATTAGCTGCATAATACCTCCATCATTTCCCTAAATGTGCGGTGGCAACCATACTTGACCGGTCAATAGAATGATCTGATGAATTGACACAGAGCGCTTAATAAGCGCTTCCGGCACAACAAAAAGTACTTTCTGCACTTTTTAATGGGATTTAATTTTATTTAATTGTGTCCGCCCGGCAAACGGGCAGATGGTATCAGCTTTCCGGACTAAAGTCTTTCGAGCTGTTACTCCTAATTAGTAGTAATAATGACCTTAAAATAACATGTTTGGTCTGCTGCCCATTTAAGGCTAGTATTCCCGTTATCACAATTATATATTTAACACCAAAATGCGTCAATAGTATTTTCGAAAAAAAATAATAATGACGAAAATAATTTCGGAAATTATAAATTATATATTCGTAATATATAGGTTTAAAGCCAATGTATTAGTGATTTTCTAAAATCTTACATAAATTTATTATGGTAAACATAAATAAAATTATGAAACAAAATATCAGAAAATATTTTTGAATTCGAAACGAATTATCTTGAATTTTAATTTAAAATGCGATATATTTCGTAATAAAAGGACCAGTAAATTTGAGTTTGGCATTAATTAAGTTACTTCAATTATTAAATTAGGAGGCTTGAAATGAATAAACAGAATATTGATTTAAAAAAATTCCGTTTAATGCAGGGGACAGAACTCAATGGAGGGGATCTACCGGTTATTAAACCCGATGCCGACGGTTTCATCAGGCTGAGGCTTGAGGGAGAGACCGCTGAAATGGGGGATGTCATCTGGGGGGATTATCGGTACTTTATTGTTGACATGCTTGCGGATATGGATTCTCAGATGCTTCTGGATTTCCGTTTCGAAAAGGCCAAACCGACTGAAGGAGAGGAAACGGGGTATATCAATTATGAGATGCTTCCTACAAGAAGGGTGAAGCTGGTTGTAGACCTTGAAGCACTTCAGTCAAAGCGCTTTTTTCTGCTGACCTTGCCGGGCATGCTGAAGGCAAGGGTCAACTGTAAACCTTGTACCATTACTGAAATGAATGCTGTGGAGTTGTATTTCCATCCTGGCTACAGCCATATTTTCAACAACATCACCATTTTTGAGGCATATCTTTCCGATGCTCTTCCTGATATGAAGGTTATAGGCGGACCGATGGTGGATGAGATAGGACAGTGGACTCAAAAAAGCTGGAGTTCAAAAACAGCCAATGTGGAAGAAATGGTGGAATATCTCCAGCAGGAGTATAAACGCTCAGAAACGGATAACAGCTACCCTGAAGGCTGGAGCAGATACGGAGGCTGGAAGGCGCTGAAATTTGATGAAACCGGGTTCTTTCACACACATTATGACGGTAAACGCTGGTGGTTGGTAGATCCTGACGGTTACGCGTTTTTCAGCAACGGTATGTGCTACGGCAGCCGGATGGGTGTACATGGTTTTGTGGATAAAATGGAAAACCTGTTTTCCTGGCTTCCAGATCCCGGAGATAAAACGTACATAGATGCCTGGACCACAGCCGACAGGATCCCGGAATTCGCCAAGCGTAACGGCCCCGAGGCAGGTAAAAACAGAAAGATGTTTAATTTTGCACGTGCAAACATGATCAGAGCTTTTGGCCCCGATAATTGGTGGGATGCATGGCTGAAAATTAACAGTGCCAGGCTGAAAAGGTGGGGCTTCAACACCATCGGTGTCGGTGTCGATAACTACGATGATGAAAGGGTTATGGACTTTCTGGCCCAGGCCAGGATTCCTTTCGTATGTACACTAAAGGACTTTCCGCTCACGGATGAGCTTGTATTCCGTGACTTTCCAGATGTATACTCCCGGCAGTATGAAGAGCGTTCAAGGCTGTTTGCCGAAAAACAGCTGGCACCATATGCAGGCAATCGATATATGATAGGATACTTTATCACCAACGAACCGGAATGGAAGTTCCAGACCTCAGTCAATATTGCCGAGAGGGTATTTGCCCACCCTCAAAGGTTAGCATCAAAAACAGCGCTTATAGATATACTCCGTAATAAATATGGTACAATAGATGCATTGAATGCGGCCTGGAACCAGAGTTTCGGAACATTTGAGGATTTGTATGAGCCATTTTCCCATGCTGAGGGCTTCAGCGCTGAAGCCAGGGAGGATATGGAATTTTTGAGAGCCAGGCTTCTGGAAAAATACTCGCAGGTTCCGGGGGATGCCCTGCGCAGGGTAGATCCCAGCCATATGAATCTGGGAATGCGGTACAGTGAAATCAGCAGGAATGAAATAGCAGGAAGTGAATATTTTGAAGCTATTTCATTCAACTGTTATTTTGATTCGGCGGTGCCCAGCCTGAAAATAGCATCTGATTCTGCCGACATGCCCTGTATTGTTGGGGAATGGCACATCGGAGGGGCTGACAAGGGACTGCTGTCGTGCGGTCTATTGGCTGCCGAAACTCAGGAGGAGCGTGGCAAGGCGTGTGAATACTATATGCAGGGAGCTATGAATCACAAAAACTGTATTGGAATTCATTATTTTGAAATGAATGATCAGCCGCTGCTGGGACGTTTTGACGGCGAATGCATGCAGCATGGCGTAATAGATATATGCAACCGACCCTATGATGAACTGATCAAGCATTTTATTTCAACAAATCATAAGCTTTACGACTATGTATCCGGCAGCATTAGTCCTGAGGCGAAACCGGTAAAGGTCTTCCGGTCAAGATAATAAACTGGATAATAAGCATAAATTTCCAGAAATAAAAATTGGAACGGATGGAATATTTTCAATCTCCAACCGTTCCAATTTTTATTTGCTTGAACGTAAACGTCCGGCGGCAAACAATGATTTGTCCAGATGAGGCTTCACCTTGGCATAATTATTGCTGGCTACCGCTGTGTATAAAATATCGATGATGGTAAACTGGCTTATACGTGAACTCATGGCGCCGCTGCGGATAAGATTTTCGGTACTATAGGTGCACAAATTTATATCTGCCATTGTACTCAATGAATTTTTTCCGTATTTTGTTACAGCAATTATGGTTGCAGAAGTTTTCTTGATAATATCGGCAATAATAAGTATATCCCGGGTTTCGCCGCTGTAGGAAATGATGACGGCAACATCGCCCTTTTTCAGAGTGGCTGCGCTGAGAACCTGAACATGGGGGTCCTCGTTTGCATTACTGTTCTTACTTATGCGTAGAAACTTGTTATGAGCATCCATGGCCACAAGACAGGAGGTGCCGACACCGTAAAAATCTACCCTGTCTGCCTGGGAAATGGCATCTACAGCCTGCTCCAGCTGGGCTTCGTCCAAAATCTGAAGAGAACTTTCAATTGCTCTTATATTGCTCATGGCAACGCTTTTGGCAATGGAGGAGAGATTATCTCCGGGACGTACATCTTCATAGACAATGTCTTCTTTCCTGCTGGCACTGACATCTGCGGTAAGCAACCTGCAAAACTCCTTGTAACCGTCGTAGCCAAGACTTTTACATAGCCTGACTACTGCAGAGGGACTTGTTCCGCTGGCCATTGCAAGCTCATAAATGGACATTTTGGGAACATCCTGTGGAAATTGAAGTATATAATTTGCCACCAGTTTTTCTTTTTTCGTAAGTCCACTTAATGACTCTTTTATCTTCAAACAGCATCCGGTCAATTTACTTGTTCCTTTCTTTAACTTACTTGTATTTATATAAAATCACTGTATTTATATTACCAATAATTCAGGCAAAGAACAAGTTCTAAAAATATATTTAAAAATTTGTTTTAAAATAAGTAAAAAATATTGACATAATCATTTCAAATGTTTATACTATGAAATATCAACAATTTACATCTCAAAAATTCAATATCATTTATGCAATTTTTAGTTCCAGAGAGGAGAAACAAAAATGTCAAGTCAGGCCAGTCCACTCGCTGTTCCTAAAAAACGGGGATTTTTTTCCTATATGAGAAGTGAATATATGCTTTATCTTCTTATGGTTCCCGGACTTCTTTATTTTCTTATTTTTAAGTACATACCAATGTATGGTGTAACAATTGCCTTTCAAAACTATAACATTTTTAATCCCGACAATTCTACCTGGGTGGGGTTTGACAACTTCAGCAAACTTATTTCCCAGGTAGGATTCCAAAGAGCACTATATAACAATATTATAATCAGTCTGCAGAAGCTGGTTATCGGCTTTCCAATACCGATTATCCTGTCTTTGATGATAAATGAGGTGAACAGCCGTAATTGTAAAAAATTTATCCAGACTTCGGTTATCCTGCCGAACTTTGTTTCATGGGTGGTAATAAATGGTCTTATGTATGCACTGTTTTCTCCAAGTATGGGTGGTATACGTGAAATAGCCAATTTTATAGGTTATACTGGACAACTTCCAAACCTACTGACTGATGTTGACAGTTTTCAGTCGGTGATTGTGTGGTCCCACGTTTGGAAAAATGCAGGTATGGGTACAATCGTCTATCTGGCAGCACTTATGAGTATTGACGATCAGCTGTATGAGGCAGCTTCCATTGACGGTGCGGGAAAGTGGCGCCAACTGATACATATAACACTTCCCTGTATAAAATCCACAATAATCGTACTTTTGATGTTCCGTGTGGGTGAAGTAATGTATGCAGGTTTTGACCAGATTTTTGCCATAACCAATCCAATGGTTAATCCGGTTGCCGATATTATAGACACATTTGTCTACCGTGTAGGACTACAAAACAAACAATTTGCGCTTGCTACTGCTGCAGGCCTGTTTCAGTCCGTGATTGGTCTGGTGCTGGTTATCATAACAAATGCTATTGCTAAAAAGACTGATCCTGATAGCAGCATGATCTAAGGAGGATACCATGAAAAAATCAAAATCAGAAATAATCGGAATGATCATAAACGGTGTGGCCTTGTTCCTGATTGCGTTTATTACAATATACCCATTCTGGCATGTTTTAATGTACTCAATAAGTGATTCTCAGCAGGCATCGGCCGGAGGACTGTTTTTCCTGCCCAAGGGTCTGGATATTACAGGATATGAGCTGGTGCTGAAGCAGCCACAGCTGTATAACGCCTACTGGAATACCATAGCAAGGACTGCAGTAGGAACTCTGCTAAGTGTTATACTAACAGCAATGCTTGCATATCCTCTTTCATTGCCGCGTTTACGAGGGAGAAGATTTCTATGTATAGCCATTTTCTTTACAATGCTGTTCAATGGCGGCATGATCCCTACATATCTTCTTGTAAACGACCTTCATATGATTGATACTTTCTGGGCACTGGTAATACCCAATGCAATGAGTGCCTACAACCTGTTCATTATGAGAAACTATTTCCAGTCCATTCCCGCAAGCCTGGAGGAATCAGCAAGAATTGACGGAGCCAATCCCATAACTATTTTGTTCCGTATAATTCTTCCCATCTCGACTCCTACTCTGGCGGCAGTGGGTATGTTTTACGGGGTCAGCAACTGGAATGCATATCTGGACGGAGTACTTTACATTAACAACAATGACCTTCAGATTTTACAGGTTTACTTGAGAAACCTGTTTTCCTCGGCAGGTTCTGGAGCGGTACTTTCGGGTGTCCAGGGCATAAGTGATGCTGCCAAGGTAACGGAGGAAACTCTGAAAATGGTAACCATATCGGTTTCTGTAATACCTATTCTGATTATATATCCATATCTACAGAAATATTATACAACCGGTATAACTACAGGAGCGGTGAAGGGATAATTTTATGCTGAAACCTGCACAGGGTTTTAGTGTTTTACAAATAACCAAAAATAATAATTGTTAAGGAGAGAGCGTATGAAAAGGATTAAAAGAATTTTAAGCGCATCACTTGTTGCCGTAATAGCATTTACAATGAGTGCCTGCGGAGGTTCACCTTCGGAAAATTCCGGAAGCTCAAGTACTTCGGCGGGGCAGACGGCATCAGCATCAGCATCTGCATCAGCAGAGGGGCCTGCTGAATTAAGCATGCTGGTAATAGGTGACAATTCGCCGCCTGATACCAACTCTGTATTGAAGGAAATCGAGAGCAAAATCAACAGCAGTTTGAAGGTAACCTATGTTTCTCTGGCTGACTCAGCCTCCAAACTAAATACCTTGATTGCAGCAAGAACTCTACCTGACATCTTTTGGGCGTCGACTATCTCTGACGCTGAACAGTTAAAGCAAAATGGAATGCTGACTGACCTGATGGAATATGTAAAGGACGCAAAGGCAATTCAGGACAATCTGGGAGCTGTGCTTGCCAGCCATCCTCTAAACAAGGATGGACAAATATATGCATTGTTCAACGCCGATCATGATTATGCACAGAATATGAATATCCGTACCGACTGGTTGAAAAAAGTCGGCAAGGAAATGCCTACTGACCTGGACAGCTTGTATGACGTACTCTATGCTTTCACATTCAATGATCCTGACGGTAACGGAAAAAATGACACAATAGGACTTGGTGCTTCCATTGTAGGAAACTGGAATAATTTCACCAACATATTGGGAGCCTATGGCATCGCTGCAAACATGAACGGCCTGCGTCCTGTTAAATTGGACGACGGAACCGTGACCACAGGCTTGAAGCATAAAAATTTCCTGGAGGCAGTTAAATACTTCCAGAAACTGTACCAGAACGGAGTAATGGACCCTGATTTTGCCACTATCCCTACAATGGATTCTTTCGGCAAGCTGTGGAACGGTAAGGTTGGAGCTTTTGACTTCCAGTGTCCGGGACCAACCAACAACTGGATGCCTTCACGCTACACCGAAAATCCTCCGCCAACCTTTGATTTTGCATCAATAAAAGGTCCTACAGGTCAAGCAGCTCAGGGAAAAATCTACCCCAGCTATACACCAAGCGTAGTGGTTAGTTCTACCTGCAAGAATCCTGCCGCAGCAGTAAAGCTTCTTGATTTCTTCCTTACTGAAGATGGAAACGCGTTGCTCCGTCTTGGAGTTGAAGGCAAGCACTTTAACTGGGTAGACAAGGCAGCTGGTACCTATGAAATGATCAAACCATATGACGACAGCACAACCAACAGGAACGATGGAGTATTTGTTTATTCCGATTTCTTAAGGCCTAAGATAACCACCGAACGCCGTACATTTAATGCGCAAACAAAGCAGGGTGTAGAGATGGCTGATGCTATGTGTACTATAGAGTGGCCCTTCATTTACACATCCTTTGCAGCAGATACAAATTATGGAGCTAATTTAAAGACTATCGAAAAGGAAATCTTCTGTCAGCTTATTTCAACCAAGGGAAATCTTGAAGAAGGATATAAGAAAGCCATAGCCCGCTGGGAAAATGAAGGCGGTAAAGAGTGGGAACAGGAAGCGACAGTAGCATACAACTCACAGAAATAAAATTTGATAATTGACAGGGAAACCAGACAGTCTTCAGCTGTCTGGTTATCTTATAAAAGCCTGTTCCGGATTTTTTAGGAGGATAAAATAGATGAATAACAAGTATCAATATGAGACGTTGAATGCAGGTAAATTGCAGTTAAAAATAAGCAGCGACGGAAGCAGGGCGATCTGGTCGGCAGAGGAGCTACCGCTTAAAAACATGGAGCAAACTGATTTCTGGCGTTGTCATATGGATGATGGATATTACCGCTCCATGACTATTCGTTCTTCGAAACAAAAAGGAACTATAAAAAGAATAAAAGATGAAATCATTGTAGAATATCCTCAGTTGACAGGTGATGATGGACGTGTATTTGATACAAAAGTCGAAATACATATCAGGACCGCACTCCACACCTATGAATCACTGGAAATGTGGGCCGAAGTAGACAACCAGAGCGGAGCAAGGCTCAATGAATTACAGCTTCCTTTTGTAGATTTATCTGTAATTGCTTCACTGGAGCGAGAACATGACATTTATTATAAAATGAACGGGCTTGGTGAAAAAATCATAAATCCGTGGGAAGCCCTGAAAAAGTCGCACACCGAGTATATGGCTGCAGATTACAATGAGATCTGGAATATAGTACAGTATCCCTGCGATGCAGCCATGTGCTGGTTCGGAGTAGAAAGCGGAGGGCATTTTCTGTATGTTGGCCGTCACGACGAACAATTCCGCGCAGCAACACTTGCAGCTGGTTTGAATCCGAGAAACGCAGATCCAAGGATGATCCTTTCAATTTCCAACTATATGCTGGTACAAACCGGAGAAAGACTTGAAAGTGCGCACTCTGTGATTTCCCTGAACAAGGGGGATTGGAGAACAGGCTCCGACATCTATGGAAACTGGGCCAGGGGCAATTGGTATTCAGTGCCGGAAAAACCGGAATGGGTTCAGGATATGCCGGGCTGGCAGAGAATAATCCTGAGGCATCAATATGGTGAGGTTTTTTTCAGGTACGAGGATTTGCCCCGTATTTATGAGGAAGGTATGAAATACGGACTGAATACACTGCTTGTGTTTGGATGGTGGAAGGGCCGTTATGACAACGGTTATCCTCTATATGAGGCCGACCCTGAGCTTGGCGGAGAACAAGGTCTGAAGGATGCAATTGCAAGTGTTCGTCAGCTGGGGGGACATATAGCTCTGTATACTAACGGAGTTCTTATCGATATAACTACCGATTATTATCAGGAAACAGGCCGGGAGATCTGCCGCAAGGATATAGATTTAAATGAATACCGAGAGCACTACCAGTTTTCAAATGACGGTATGCTGCTACGGAGCTACGGTTACAAGAGCTTTATATCAGCCTGTCAGGCAACGGACCAGTGGCAGGAAAAGCTTCTGGAAAATGGGAGGACAAAGCTTTCCTTCGGTCCTGATTCTATTTTTTATGATCAAATGGGGGGACATTTACCGAAAATCTGCTTTGATGAAACTCATAAACATGGAAAGCGTGGAGATACTGAGGCAAAATGGCGCATAGAGAACATGGATGCCATAGTAAGTTTGTGCGGACCGGAGGTTGCTTACGGAACTGAACAGTGTGTTGATGCTTTTGCACCCCATGTTCATTATCATCATGGCTGCCAGTATGGCAATTTCTATGGTGAAACTGCTTTCCCTGAGCTGTTTTTAAGGACTTTCCCCGAGCCCATCATGTCTGACAGATTTTTGCATGACAACCGGGACGATTTCAAAAGAATACTGAACTACTCATTCACTTACGGGTTCAGATTTGATGTTTCGGTTTACCGGGGTAGGAAGTCCATAATCAGTGATTTGACCGATTACGCATTATATGTGAAAAAACTGCTGGACTTAAAGAAAATGTACCACGAGTTTTTCTACAGAGGACGCTTTGTTTGCAAACATACTCCTGTTTTGCCGGAAAAAGTGCGTATGACCCAGTATGAAAATTCCCACGGACAAATTCTGCTGGTACTCTGGAATGATTCTGACAAGCCTGTGGAATTTCCTGTAGGCAGTCAGACAATTAAGCTGGCTTCACAAGATGTGGTCTGTTTACCCTGGAAAGACTGAAAACCTATGATTGAGAATTGTATACCTTTAAGCTGCGGAAACTGGGAGGCTGAAGTATTACCGCCTTTCGGAGCAAATCTGATTGCCCTCAGATACAAAGGGCTTCCGGTTTTACGTACACCGGATAATATTGGACAATTGAACGAAAACCCATGTTTGTATGGAAATCCGGTGCTTTTCCCACCAAACAGGACTGCAGACGGCCGTTTCCTTTTCGAAAAAAGAGAATATCTCCTGCCGGTAAACGAAACTTTTACAGGTAATCATTTGCACGGCATGCTGTACAATGCACCGTTTGATGTGTCTGAAATAACAGACAGAAGTGTAGTGTGCCATTTGAAAAACAGAGGGGAATGGTTCCCCTTTGACTTTTCAATGGAGATATCCTTTGAACTTAACGGAGAGGGGCTGACCCAACACATAGCAATCCACAATGATGGAACCGGCAACATGCCTGTACTGCTGGGCTTTCATACCAGCTTTGTTGCCCCTGAAGACTTTTCTGTATCAATAAAAAAGCGTTGGGAAAGAGATCTCCGGCATATTCCCACAGGGAAGCTTTCCGATTTGAGTGAACGTGAACTTTATTTCAAGAATGGTTGTGCTTCAGAGGAACAGGTGATTTCAGACTACTATACCGCTGAGGATACATTTGCACGCCTGGGACAGTTTTTATACCAGGTTTCTCCTGAATTTACCCAGTGGGTGCTTTATAACGGTGGGGGCAATAAGGGATTTTTATGTGTTGAGCCTCAATCGGGTCCTGTAAATGGTCTTAACATACCGGGTGGTTACACAGTTTTGCCACAGGGAAAAACAGCCCGGTTTTGGCTGAGGTTTTCAATACTATAATTTGTTTATTTTGAAACAGCCTCCATCACATTAATAATATAAAGGAATGTTCGGGACATGATAAACAGCTATGAACAGTATCTGATATTGAGTGATATGGATGGAACACTCATTGGTTCAAATTTTGAAATATCACAGAAAAATTTTAATGCCATAAAATATTTCATTGAGCATGGTGGAAATTTCGGAGTGGCAACCGGCAGAACAAAATACAGTATCAGACCATATATCGGGGAACTGAAGCTTAATGGTCCGTGCATCCTTTACAACGGTGCATTGGTGTATGATTTTGAAAAGGACAGGGATATAAAGTCCGAGTTTCTGGAAAAACATATGCTTGATGAATATATTGACTACTGTTTGAAAAATTTTGAGAATATGACAGTGGAAATCTTCACTCCTGAAATGATGTACATAGTTTCGCCTGAGGTAAATGTAGATCCGACTGTTGAAAGAGAAAAAAAGGTGTTCAGGTATTCAGCATTGGCTGATGTTTCAGAAATGGACTGGTACAAGGTAATACTCTTTGATACCGGTAAAAATCTGCTTGAGGCGCAGGCTGCACTGAAAGCTTTCGAACTGGAGGATAAACTTGAAAATGTTTTTTCCCAGGATTTCTATTTGGAACTTTTGAAAAAGAATGTTTCCAAGGGAAAAGCTCTGGAAAAGCTGAAGAAGCTGCCCCGGTTCAGCCAAAAGACCATTATTGCCGTTGGTGATTACGACAATGATATTGGGATGATAAAAGCGGCTAATGTAGGCATTGCTGTAAAAAATGCAAGAGCTTGTGTGAAGCAGGCAGCAGATATAATAACCGTAAACAATGATGAGGATGTTATGCAGGATATTATCTTTAATATCCTTCCTGTTTTACAGGCAAGTAAATCTTAAGAAAACTTTTATAATAAGTTTAAACCAACTCTAGAATATAAAGGATGATACAGATGAAGATATTAATGATAACAGCAGACGGATATGATGATTCAGAAGTGCTCTATCCTTATTTCAGACTGATTGAGGATGGGATACAGGTGGACACGGCATCATTTGAAAAGGGGCCTGTAAGCGGTAAATATCATTTTGTAATTAATGCTGACAGGAGTTTCGAGGAGATCAATCCTGAAGAATATTCCGGATTGATGATACCCGGCGGAAAGGCTCCTGAAAAAATCAGGCAGAATTCAGCCGCTCTTAAGGCAGTCTGCTACTTTATGCAAAAACAGCTGCCTGTTGCAGCCATCTGCCACGGACAGCAAATTTTGATATCGGCCCAGGTTTTGAGAGGCAGGGAGTGTACCTGCTATCCTGGCATCAGGGACGACCTTATAAATGCGGGAGGCATCTATGTCGATCAAAAAGTGGTTGTTGACGGAAACCTTGTTACTTCACGTCGCCCGGAGGATTTGCCCTATTTTATGAGTGCATTTGTAAATCTGCTGGACGGGAGGGACTGTCGTAAACTTAACACAATTTAAATAAAGATTAATCTGTATTACTTTGAGGCCCCTCATGTCCTAAGTTTCAAGTATAAATATTTTGGTAACTAATTGACGAGCCTTATGCCTTTGCATGGAAGGTTCTAGACAATACCTCCAACTGTTGAGCCTTGGTTAGCTTAATGAAATGTACGGCATAGCCTGAAACCCGTACTGTTAGCTGATTAAACTTCAGCGGCTCATGCATGGCAGCTTCAAGTGTTTTACGATCTAAAACATTTATATTGATATGATGTCCGCCGTTTATTATATACCCGTCAATAAGTGCAGAAAGATTATCAATTTCAACGTTTTCTTCCTTACCCAAGGCAGAAGGTATAACCGACATTGTAAGGGATATACCGTCGCTGCAGAAACTGTAGGGTATCTTAGAAACAGAGTTAAGCATGGCAAGAATTCCGGACCTATCTCTGTTGTGCATGGGATTTGCACCAGGAGCAAAAGGTTCACCCTTTTTTCTACCGTCGGGTGTAGCTCCGGTTTTCTTGCCATACACTACGTTTGAGGTAATGGTCAATATTGACAGGGTATGTTTTGCATTCCTGTAGGTTGGATGAGTTTTAAGGCTTTTATAGAAGCTTTCCACTACCTCTTTTGCAATACTGTCAACCCGGTCATCGTCATTTCCGAATTGTGGGTATTCTTCACTAAGCACAAAATCAGTAATAATTCCACGCTCATCTCTGATAACCTTAACCATTGTATGTTTTATTGCACTCAAGGAGTCTGCGATAACCGAAAGTCCTGAGATACCAAAAGCCATCAGTCTGTTGACATCTGTATCGTGCAGTGCCATCATCAGCCTTTCATAGGCATACTTGTCGTGCATATAGTGAATGGTATTCATTGTATTAACATATAGCCCGGTTAGCCAATGTTGAAGTACTTTATAATCTTCAAGAACCTTGTTATATTCAAGATAATCGCCTTCATAAGCAGGAAGCTCAGGTGCCACCTGTTCGCCTGTAATCTCATCTCTTCCGCCGTTTAATGAGAGCAGCAGGAGTTTGGGAAGATTACATCTGGCGCCGAAATACTGCATATCCTTTCCAAGACGCATTGCTGATACACAGCAGGATATACCATAATCATCTCCATATAGGGGCCTCATTAGTTCATCATTTTCATATTGTATTGCACTTGTCTTAATTGAGATTTTTGAGCAATAGCGTTTAAAATTCTCAGGCAGCTTTGGTGACCACAAGATAGTCAGGTTTGGTTCAGGAGCAGCTCCCAGCGTGTTTAAGGTGTGTAGAAACCTGTAGGAAGTCTTAGTCACCATATGTCGGCCGTCAATGCCTATGCCACCGATGGACTCGGTAAGCCATACAGGGTCTCCTGCAAAGAGCTCGTTGTAGTCCTTGGTTCTGAGGTGTCTTATAAATCTCAGTTTAATAGCAAACTGATCTATCAGCTCCTGGGCCTGAATTTCTGATAAAATCCCTTTTTCTATATCCTTTTCAATGAAAATGTCAAAGAAAATATTCAATCGTCCAAGTGAATTGGCAGCGCCGTTGGTTTCCTTCATTGCACCCAGAAAAGCAAGATAGGTCCACTGCACCGCCTCAAAGGCATTTTGTGCCGGGCGCTTAAGGTCAAAGCCATAGGTATTGCCCAAGGTTATTAAATCCTTTAGAGCAGATATCTGATCGTGGATTTCTTCCTTAAGCCGGATTATCTCATCTGTCATCCGTGCCGGAAGAGCATCAAAGTCTTGCTGTTTTTGCAGGATAAGTCTGTTTACTCCATAGAGTGCTACCCGCCTGTAATCTCCGATAATCCGGCCTCTGCCGTATGTGTCGGGCAGGCCTGTAATTACCCCGCATTTTCTCGCCTTGCGCATTTCTTCGGAATACGTGCTGAAAACGCCATCATTGTGAGTTTTAATTTCTTTGTTGAAAATATTGTCCATCTCAGGAGCAGGCGAGATGCCGAACTGCTCACAGGCCTGTTTTGACATGCGGTAGCCGGTTTTAGCTATAAAAGCTCTTTTTAAGGGTGAATCGGTTTGAAGTCCTTTTATTACTTCAAAAGGTTCATCAATAAAACCGGGCTTGTGGCTTGTAATACCTGAAATAGTTTGGGCATCAATTTCAAGAACTCCTCCATTGAGGTGTTCTTCAATTAGAAGGCTTTTGCAGGTTTCCCATAAATGTTTTGTTTTTAAGCTGGGACTTGTCAGGAAGTTTTCATCACCTTCATAAGGTGTGTAATTAGCTTGAATGAAATTTTGAACGTCAATAGAACTATTCCATATACCGCTTTTAAAATCAGGAAAAGATAAGTCCATATGTATTGCCTCCCTTTAATAGTTTTGTCTGCCAGGGATTTACTCTGCTGAAGCAAAAAAGTAGCAAAATAAAAGCCGCCTGGGCATTTTAGCGCCCAGGCGGCCGGCTTGTAAAAGTCATGCTCCCATGTGGTAATCTCCACTTCCGCCAGTTGCATGACAGTTTGAATCAAAATTAAAATTTATTTTATATATTAAGTATAAATTATCCTTGGGTGATAAGTCAATAGATTTTATTGAAAATAGAGACAAAAAAAGTAGGTTTTCTACTATATATTGGTATAAGGAGTAATAAAATAACCAGATATTGTACTTCGTAAAAGTGTCTATCTGTATTTGAAGATAAGTTGTATAATTAATATGCCGGAATAGGTACATAACACGCTGTTATAATCAATTTGGGTTACTTCGGGGGTAAAATATGAACAATTTAATTAACATTTTAGAATTTATAAAGGAAGTAGAAAAACTTAAAAATGTAAACAGGACTGCCTGGACCTCTGATGGCAGGCAGGAAAGTGTCGCAGAGCATTCATGGAGATTAGCGGTATTTGCTATGTCTCTCGCAGACCAATTTCCCGGGATTGATATGGAAAGGGTACTTGGAATGTGCATCGTTCACGATTTCGGTGAAATATATGAGGGGGACATTTCAGCTAAACTTGAGCATGACCCTGAAGGGAAGCTGGAGAGGGAAGAGAAGGCTGTCAAAAGGTTGATACAAGGGCTTCCTGACAGTCCAAAACAAAAAATCATGGCTCTATGGCTGGAATATAACTCTAGTGAAACTAAGGAGTCAAAGCTGGTCAAGGCTCTGGACAAAATGGAAACAATAGTGCAGCATAACCAGGGGAGAAATCCTGATGATTTTGATTATGCGTTTAATTTGCAATATGGTGCTAAATATGCCAAATACAGTGAGACTCTGAACGTACTACGGAGATTAATTGATAGGGATACCGCCGAAAAGATTTAAAATAAAGTATAAGTTTGAAAAGAAAGTAATTCATAAACTCCATAAATATTAATTACCCTGCACACAGGTGCATCAAATGTCGGACATGTAGCTTTGATTTTGATTATTATTTTACTTGAAAGGAGTTAAGAATGGATTGGATTAAGAGTATTAGCAATGCATTGAACTATATTGAAAATAGCTTAACTGATGATATTGACTATACAAAAGTTGCTCAGGCAGCATGTTGTTCCGAGTTTCATTTTTCAAGAATGTTCTCTTCAATGGCCGGAATAACCCTATCAGAGTATATAAGGCGCAGACGTCTTACACTGGCAGCGTTTGAGCTCCAAAGGAGCGATGTACTCATAATTGACATTGCCGTTAAGTATGGTTATGATTCTGCTGATGCATTTACCCGTGCCTTCAAAAAGCTGCATGGAATAAAGCCTTCTGAAGCAAGGGATAAGGGTTATCAACTTAAGGCCTATCCAAGGATGTCCTTTCAAATATCTATAATAGGAGATAGTGAAATGGATTACAGAATTGAAAAGTTGGATTTTGAACTCAGAATTGTTGGAAGGAAAAGTGCAGTAAAAACTGATAAAGCTTTTGTGTTAATCCCTAAATTATGGGGTGATGCAAAGGAAAGCGGTTTTATGCAGGAGATTATTGATATGTCATGGGAAAAGCCGAAATGCAAGGTTGAAGGTATTCTAGGAGTGTTCGGAAAAGGGGCGGCAATTACAGATGAAGAGTTTGATTTTTATATGGGAGCAAGATATGACGGTGAGGTTCCTGAGGGAATGGAGGAGCTTATAATTCCGCCCGCCACCTGGGCTGTATTTCCAAATGTAACAGATGCATGGAAACGCCTTTACTCAGACTGGCTGCCTACATCTGGGTATGAACTTGCAGACTTACCCTGTATAGAGAACTTTTTAGCCCCAGGGCACCAGCCGGAAAATGAATTGTGGGTGCCGGTTATTGTGAATAAATAACCATGCAAAAATTGAACAAAAAATGTCGAGAATGTTTCTTCAATTTTATATATCATTATTTTAGGAATTTGGTAGGAATGGTGTATTTAACTATTTCAGAGCCGCCTTACAATATATAAAAGGGGAGAAATGTGATGGATTATAGAATTAAAAGCCAGGAAGGTAAAAGAACATTTTTTGACTATTTAAAGATCATGTTTTATATGTATTATAATAAAGCATAGTACAAGAGGGTTTATTTATAATCCGTATGTCTAACGAATTTGTGCCAAAAAAGTCGAGTATGTTTCTGCAATTTTATATATCATTATTTTAGGAAAGTGGTAGAAATGGTACATATTGCTTTATGGAACAGGAGAGATAGAATGGATTATAGAAACAAAAGCCTTGAAGGGAAAAAAACATTTATTAACTATTTACTAATTATTTTTCATATTTGCTACAGTAAAATGCAATATTAACACAAAAAGTTTCACGCAAATGCAAAAAGTCTGTCTCAAAATGGTGTTAACAACATTAAATTGAGAGGCAGGCTTCATTATTTTATGGTAATATGAGTTGTGTTAATTGTTTCGTCATAATTCGATCACACATTATAAGCAGCTTCTTTGGAGGTTGCTTTAACTTTTCTAGACAAAAAGAGAGCTGCCACTCAATAGAGTTTTGGTTCTATTTTGAGACAGCCCTTTTTCTTTCATTATACACAAACAGGATCACTCGATAATAGTCCATATGGTTATTTGCCTATTACCCTGTTAATTTTTAATTACTTAGTAGCCAAAACCTTCTTAAGCTTTGCAAATCTTGGGAGACCATCTTTCTTAGGAGGAGTTGACTCACCTTGAATTAACGGTAAAGCATAATCTATGAATTCCTGCTTTAAACCGTTTCCAGCCTCATTGATCCACTCTCTTGGAATCTTCTTCTCAGTATTTGCAACATCGTTCAAGTCGAGAAGCTGAATTTCACACTTATATTCTTTTCCCTCAGCTCTCTTGAAACCAACCATCTTGTCAGTCATGCCTTCAACTGCATATCTTACAGCCATTTGACCTGACATGTAAGATTCATTAACATCGCTTGCTGAACCGCAGTGAGCAGCACATCTCTGGAGAAGGCTGAATTCGATTCCACGTACCTTAGCTCCGGTCTTCTCTTTAACTATAGCAGCTAAAGTAGCAGCCAAACCGCCTAATTGAGCGTGTCCGAAGGAGTCTTTCTGCTGAGCGAGGTTGGAACCATATTCTGATATATATTTTCCATTCTTGTCCTTGATACCTTCTGAAACAGCAACAATACAATTACCGTTCTTCTTGTAAATTTCTGTACAATCAGCCAGGAACTGATCCATATCAAAATCGATTTCTGGAAGGTATATCAAATCAGGACCTGCACCCTTGTAAGCTGCTAAAGCTGTTGAAGCGGTCAACCATCCTGCGTTTCTTCCCATAACTTCAAGAATTGTGATCATTCCTGTGTTGTAAACTCTGGCATCGTGGTAAACTTCCATAGTAGAAGTAGCGATGTACTTTGCTGCACTTGAGAAACCAGGGCAGTGGTCTGTTCCGAAAAGGTCATTATCTATTGTCTTTGGAACACCCATTACTCTACACTCGTAACCAACCTTTTGCATGTACTTGCTGACCTTGTTGCAAGTATCCATTGAATCATTTCCGCCATTGTAAAAGAAATATCTGATGTTGTATTTTTTGAAAACTTCAACAAGTCTTTTGTAATCTGTTTCGTCTTCATCAGCTGATTTAAGCTTGTAACGAACTGATCCCAAAGCAGAAGAAGGAGTAGTTTTTAGTAATTCAAGCTCATATGGATCTTCCTGGCTCATATCATAGAATTTTTCATCAAGAATACCCTTGATACCGTGAGCTGCACCGTATACAGCTGTAATTGCTTCCTGCTTTAATGCTTCCTGGAATACTCCGCAGGCACTTGCATTAATTACTGAAGTTGGTCCACCGGATTGTCCGAAAATTGCGGCACCCTTTAAAACTGTCATTGTATATACCTCCTAATAATATATATTAATTTGTATAAATGTACGTTGCTTATACCAAACTCTTCATCAGCAGTCTGGTATTACAAGACGCAATCACATTAAAATATAGCATATTGAAAATTAAAATGCAATTACACATATACATTTCTTGCATATTTTATGTATTCCACTGTTATTTTATTTTTTCTTTTGCGCTGGAATGGGATTTCCTACTAATATATTTCCTTCATATCCGAAAGCGAAAATTTTGTCATTTATAACTGCTAAACGAGCGAAATGTTCTGTTGGAAGATATAAAGGTGTCCATTTAATTCCGTCAAAGGATTCGAATATTCCTCTGCTTTCATCGGTGGTCCCACCGGCTCCAGTTGCGATTAACTTCTTTCCGTTTAACTGAACGTCATGGAAGCCATATACTAGAATATCTGTATTGTTAGTCGACATTGTATATTTTTTCCAGGTATTGAAATCAGCAGAAAAGTATGCATATGTGTTGAATGTGGTATACAACTTACTACCAGTCCAATGAACATCTGTTATTCTAGGTTTATACTCAACATTATCTAGAGGACCCGGAACTTTGGTCCATTTTTTACCATCCTCTGAGATCATTATCGTTTCCGAGTTGGTTGCAACATATAAACCGTTATTGTACTTAATTTTCGTCAGACATTGCCAACCCAGTTCTTTTATATCAGTTGAAGTCCATTCTATACCATCTTCAGATTCCAAAATTACGGCTTTGGTATCGAAAATATGAGAAAGTATTTCTCCGCCAACAGCAATATACTTTTTACCGTCCCATATTATATCATTTATATCATATGGATTGTTCCAAATCTTGACTGTCCAGTTAATTCCGTCTAACGAAGTCATAATATTTGCCCTGCCGACTGCAACAAACTTATCCTTTCCCCATACGACGGCGTTGACAGAATTAAGATGATGAATTACTTTATTAGTTTTATTTAATTTGGTGGTTCCAGTAGCTAGATTGAGATTTTCCCAGTTAGCTCCATCATACGAAATATAGAGTGCTCCATAATAATTAGAATGTTCGTCTGCGTTATTAGCTGAAGCCACGTAAATTTTTCCGTTATATGCCAAATCATTTATATAGTATTTATAAAAATTCTTATAGTCCACTATGTGTGATTTTCCGTTTCCATCATTGAATTCGCGTGTTTTTATATCAATTAACTTATCAGATACATAATATTGTAAATCTCTAGTCACTTCAAAGTCGTTTACATTTTTTTCTTCCCATGAATATCTACTGCTTTTATAAATACTAATTGCACCTAAGGGGCCGGACTGAATACTTGAGAAATATAGTACCAACAACAGTAATAGTAAAATCTTTCTTTTCATAACGATTTTTCTCCTAACAATTTTGTGATTAATTAAATAAAATAAAACAAAATATTTATATCATTTTTTGGATAGTTTAACATAAAATGCTTTTGGTCTCTACATAAAAATCAAAGATATTTATTCAGAGAAAATTGTGCAATCAGCCTAAAATAATAACTTTGACAAATAAATATCAAAAATTCCCTTGATTTCAAGCTGAATTTTTCATAAAATAGTAACGGTGGGTATTTAGAATTACCTTATTATTTATTAAAAAAATAATTTTGATAAATAATAATTATTATAAAATGGAATTCAAAGATTTCTGAGCTGATCTTTAGGTAATATAGTTCGGTAAGAGCTTAGGGTTTCAGGTAAAATTAAATTATAAAAGGAGTGCATTAAAATGGCATTAGTAACTTCTACAGAAATGTTTAAGAAAGCTTATGAAGGCGGATACGCTATAGGTGCTTTCAATGTTAATAACATGGAGATAGTACAGGGTATAACTGAAGCAGCTAAAGAAGTAAACGCTCCACTTATTCTTCAAGTTTCATCAGGGGCTAGAAAGTATGCAAACCACACTTACCTCATGAAGTTGGTTGAAGCAGCAATTATTGAAACAAATCTTCCTATCTGCTTACATCTTGACCACGGTGATACATTTGAACTTTGTAAGTCATGTATTGACGGTGGTTTTACATCAGTAATGATCGATGGTTCACATCACTCATTCGAGGACAATATTGCTTTAACTAAGAAAGTTGTTGATTACGCGCACGAAAGAGGCGTAGTAGTAGAAGGTGAGTTGGGAAGACTTGCAGGTGTTGAAGATGATGTTAACGTGTCAGATGCTGATGCTGCTTACACTAATCCTGCACAGGTTGAAGAATTTGTTACTAAAACAGGTGTTGATTCACTTGCAATAGCAATTGGAACCAGCCACGGCGCATTCAAATTCAAGCCAGGACAAAAACCAAAGCTCAGATTTGACATTTTGGAAGAAATCGAAAAGAGACTTCCTCAGTTCCCAATTGTTCTCCACGGTGCATCCTCAGTTATTCCAGAGTTTGTAGAAATGGTAAATAACAACGGCGGTAAAATGCCCGATGCAATAGGTATTCCTGAAGATATGCTTCGCCAAGCTGCTAAAATGGCTGTTTGCAAGATCAACATAGATTCAGACTTGAGACTTGCTATGACTGGAACTATCAGAAAGTATTTTGCTGAAAACCCAAGTCACTTCGACCCAAGACAATACTTGTCACCAGCTAGAGCTGCAATAAAGGAACTTGTTAAGAATAAGATGGTAAATGTTCTTGGCTGCGACGGTAAGGCTTAATTAGAATTTAATATAATGAATATTTATATATAGGAAAACAGCTCTCAATTTTGATTTTGAAATTTGAGAGCTGTTTTTTTAGTAAACTTAAATGGCAGTTCTTACATAAACAATTTCCCACAGTTATTAAAGTGCTGTACACCCGGTTGCTAAACTTAGCTTCGCTTATAAACCATAACCAAACTGGTTGCTAAACTATATAAGCAATTGTGCTGACTTGTTAATTTCCACAAGGTAATATGGAAATATACTGGTAAATTACATAAACTTTAATTTTGGAGGGTAACACATGGCTTATCCAACAATCTATGAGGCTGAGGAGCTGTTAAAGGAGGCAGAGAAGTTAAATCCCGGTGACTGGGTTTTACATAATCGCGTTGCAGCCAAATGTGCCAGAGAAATTGCTGCTAACTGTAAAAATATTGACACTCATAAGGCGTATGTATTGGGCTTGCTGCATGATATTGGAAGGATTACTGGAGTATGTGATCTGAAACATACAATTGCAGGATACAAATATATGCTGGATAAAGGTTATGGTTACTCGGCCAGAATATGTTTAACCCACTCATTTCCGTACAAAAATGTTGACAGCTACAACGGTTATAACGATTGTAATGATGAAGAGACAACTTTTATTCAAGACTATATAAATGAAACGAATTATGATGATTATGACAGGTTAATACAGCTGTGTGATGCAATTTCATACCCAACAGGCCCTTGTCATATAGAAAAAAGACTTGTTGATGTGGTAATGAGAAGAGGCTTTAATGAATTGACAATCATGAAATGGAAAGAGTACTTTAAGCTAAAAGAGTATTTTGAAGGAAAAATGGGTTTAAGTCTTGAGACTTTATGGTATAAACTCGATATGAAGTGATGCCTATTACTCCGTACTAACTTTGAGTAATGTGCTATACATAAAGCAGTTGTACTCGCGTAAATTGTAAGACTATATGATGTTGCGATTTACTCCCGTACTAACTTTGAACAATGGATTGCACACAAAGCAAGCTGCACATCTTTGTACGGCGCATCACAGGCCGTATAACCGTCGTCCAACAAGCCCCATCCATGCGGCTCTTGGACTCAAAGTGACCTCCTGTCACTTTGTCGATAAACGACCTGTTCTTTGCCAACTACGATGGCAGTTGCTTTTAACCGTGCTTCCCATTGTTTCAAAGTTGTACTCGCGTAAATCGTAAGACTATATGTTACTATACCATTGAGAAATTGGTATCACATATTCTAATGTTGGCTTTCAGTTCCATATCCAAAAGTCCATTTCGA
>JAEYWA010000148.1 GCA_023431385.1 Bacillota bacterium
AAGAAAAGTAGAATTAAGAAGTTTATCTTTATTACATGCATTTTGGTAGTTGTTTTTTGCCTGATGAGCGGTCAGGTTATGGCTGAACCGAATATTTCGGTAACAAAAGACGGGATAAATATCGGTACTTCTCAAGACCCAAAAGAGGTATCCTCAAGTATTCAGCTTTTATTACTACTAACAGTCCTTTCGGTTGCACCTTCTATTCTTATAATGATGACAGGCTTTACCAGAATAATTATTATACTGTCATTTTTAAGAAATGCTCTTGGAACACAGCAAATGCCACCAAACCAAGTAATAATTGGACTTGCCTTATTTATTACCTTTTTTGTCATGACACCTGTTATTTCGGATATAAATGAAAATGCGTTTCAGCCTTATTCTAAAGGTGAAATAACGTCTCAGCAAGCCATTGAAGAAAGCTCGGGTACCATTAAAACATGGATGGTAAAGCAAATATTCAGCAATAAAAGAGAAAAGGACCTGGAATTATTTATGACTCTTGGAGGTCAGACAGAGCCCATAAAGATTCGTGATGCCTCGAAACTTCCATTATCAACAGTTGCACCGGCATTTTTAATTAGTGAACTTATGGTGGCCTTTAAATTCGGGTTTTTAATATTTTTACCGTTTCTGATTATAGACATAGTTGTCTCAAGTACTCTTATGTCAATGGGCATGATGATGCTCCCGCCCACAATGATATCCCTGCCGTTTAAGATATTGTTATTCATATTGGTGGACGGGTGGTCAATGCTAACGCAGTCAATTGTTGTAAGCTTTACCGGGTAAGAGCTTAATAAATCACTGAATCATAATAACCCGTGACTAAAATTACGTTGGTGAGGCCGGAGGAGAGCTAAAATGGATGAAAGCAGCATAATTTATATTGCACAGGGAGCCTTGAAAGTTGTTATATATGTGTCGGCTCCGATTTTGCTTATCAGTATGATAGTAGGCCTTGTAATAAGTATATTTCAAGCTACGACTCAAATTCAGGAGCAGACCCTAACCTATGTACCAAAAATACTTTCAGTTATAGCTGCAATTGCATTATTTGGTTCATGGATGCTGAAAGTATTAATAGAATATACACAGAATATTTTTACAAATATGAATCAATTCATAAAGTAGGAGTTTAGAATGCAAATCCCGTTTGATATGTTTCTTAACAATTTGGAGTTATTTCTTCTTATATTTGTCAGAATGACCGGGTTGTTTGTAACTGCTCCAATATTTGGTCGGGGGAATATACCCGCGTATTTCAAAATTGGATTTGCCTTTACCGTAGCTCTCATAATGACAAATGTAATACAGGTTGGCCATATTGTTGAAACTGATAATTTTATGATATATGCAGTGTATATTATTAAAGAATTTATTGTTGGAATTGTAATTGGTTTTGTGTCGTATGCAGTATTTACAAGTATTTATTTAGCCGGACAAATTATTGACTTTCAGATTGGATTTGGTATGGTTAACGTAATAGATCCACTGAGTAATATACAGGTACCTGTAACAGCAAATTTATACTACATGCTGGCCATGATGATTTTTCTTGCTACAAATGGCCATCACATGCTTATCAAAGCGCTATATCAAAGCTTTGATATTGTACCACTGGGAAGTGCCATATTCGGTCCCAAAATGGTAGATAACATAGTTGTTGTTTTTCAGAATATGTTCTCGGTAGGATTTAAAATAGCTGCTCCGATAGTAGCAGCTATAATAATTACCGATGTAGTACTGGGCATAATATCCAAAACAATACCTCAGATGAATGTATTTATCTTGGGTATGCCTTTGAAGATATTAATAGGAATGATAGTCGTAATGATTACGATTCCGGCATTTATCTATATAGTGACACTGTTGACTGATGACATGAGTACTCAAATATTTATATTTATCAAGTCAATGGTTCCGGGGTAAAGATTGACTAGCACTTATTTTTGGAGGACGGAATGGAGAATCCCGTTAAGGAACAACACCTTAGGCTAAACTATCAGCTGTTTGCTGCCGGGGGAGATGACAAGACAGAAAAAGCCACTCCCAAGAAAAAAAGTGATGCTAGAAAAAAAGGTCAGGTATTTCAAAGTAGAGAAATGTCTGCCTCATTAATATTAATACTGATGATTGTATCCATGAACGCTTTTGGTTCAATATTATTCAATCAATTGTCAGCGTTTATTAAAAAGACGTTTACCGAGTACCTTGTAAATAAGGACGCCTTTAATACAGATATTCTTGCAAAGATTTTTATTGATGGTGTTATTGTACTGGCTAAAACCTCATTACCTTTGTTATTGATAGCAATGATAGCGGGTTTGCTGGTGGGATATGCACAGGTTGGCATTCTTTTTACCCTTGAAACCTTAAAGCCTAAAGGCAATAGGATTAATCCCTTGAGCGGATTTAAAAGAATGTTTTCCCTGAGATCGGTAGTTGAATTGGTTAAGGCCATAATAAAAATACTTATAGTTGCATGGGTAGCCTATTCCTACCTTAAATCAAAAACAAATGAAGTGGTTGCCCTTATGAATGCAGATTTACTGGATATTCTCTCCTTTATAGGAAATTCTGCCTTCGCTGTCGCACTAAGAATCTGTATTGCAATGATTTTATTAGGTTTTCTGGACTTTCTATATCAAAGGTATGATTATGAGAAAAATCTTAAAATGACTAAGCAGGAAGTTAAGGAAGAGTTCAAGCAGATGGAGGGTAATCCTGAAATAAAGTCAAAGATAAAGCAAAAACAGCGGCAGATGTCCATGAAAAGGATGATGCAGGAAATCCCCAAAGCGGATGTTGTAATTACAAACCCGACACACTTTGCAGTAGCAATCAAGTATGATGCGGAAAAGGCAAGTGCACCTATTGTTGTTGCTAAAGGACAAGATTACATAGCCTTGAGAATCAAACAAGTAGCAACGGAGAATAAGGTTCAGATAGTTGAAAATAAACCGCTTGCAAGGACACTATTCAGTACGGTAGATATAGGACAGCCCATACCGCCGGAGCTGTATCAGGCCGTAGCTGAAATTCTTGCATTTGTATATAATCTCAAAAATGGCGGCAGAGCAGGTTAGATTTTGATTAGCAAATTTATTTAAGGGGGCTAAAATTTGTCAAGGTTAAACAGTTTTTTTATACCGTTAATTATAATAATCGCAATATTAAACCTTATTTTGCCTATCCCGCATGCGTTGCTGGACTTCTTGCTTGCTGTAAATATAATTCTGGCAGCCGTAATAATGCTTAATACAATTTATCTGAAAACTGCCTTGGACTTATCCATATTCCCGACTCTAATAGTTGTTACAACGATTTATAGATTATCGCTGAATGTTACGGCAACAAAGCTTATCCTTTCTGAGGGTGAAGCCGGAGACGTTATCCGAGGATTTGGTTCCTTTGTTGGCAGAAACAATCTCGTTGTGGGCTTTGTAATATTCTTTATCATTATGATTGTAAACTTCCTGGTTATAACAAAGGGTTCCGAAAGAGTTGCCGAAGTAGCTGCAAGATTTACTTTGGACGCCATGCCTGGTAAACAGATGGCTATTGATGCTGATTTGAACACCGGCTTAATCAGTGAGGCCGAGGCAAAAGAAAGAAGAAAAAAGGTTCAAAGAGAAGCAGATTTTTACGGTTCCATGGATGGTGCCAGTAAGTTTGTAAAAAATGATGCAATTGCAGGTATTATTATAACTTTTTTAAATATAGCAGGTGGCTTGATAATAGGTGTAGTTATGAGGGGCGAGGAACTCGCAGATGCTCTTAATAACTATACCATTTTAACTATAGGTGACGGTCTGGTCAGCCAGATACCTGCACTTATGCTTTCGGTAGCAACTTCATTCATTGTTACCAGAGCCGGTGCGGATTCAGACCTGAACAAGGACGTAATAAAGCAGCTTTTCTACAATCCAAAGGTCTTATATATTGCAGCAGCACTTAGTATAGCAATGGCCCCTTTCCTAACGCCTGTACCATTCCTTTTATTAGCAGCAGTCCTCATATTTATTGCTGTTAAAATCAAACAACTTCAAAAGGAAGCAGTTATTGATGAAGAAGTGCAGATACAGGAAAGTGAAGTTGAGGAAATCAGAAAACCTGAAAATGTTGTTACACTTTTACAGGTTGACCCAATTGAACTGGAATTCGGCTACGGAATAATTCCTCTTGCTGATGCAAATCAGGGTGGAGATTTATTGGATAGAGTTGTTCTTATAAGAAGACAGCTGGCACTTGAACTGGGTATGATAGTTCCGGTTATCAGGCTTAGAGATAATATACAAATCGGTCCCAATGAATACATAATAAAAATAAAGGGCTCAGAGGTAGCTAAGGGAGAGTTGTTGTTTGATTACTTCTTAGCTATGAATTCCGGTGGTGTTGAAGAAGACATAGACGGTATAAAGACCGTTGAGCCTGCTTTCGGGTTACCGGCTATATGGATTCAGGAGGGACAAAGAGATAAAGCTGAAATGTTGGGTTATACTGTTGTTGACCCGCCTTCAATTATAGCAACACATCTCACAGAGGTTATCAAGAAGCATTCATACGAGTTACTTGGTAGACAGGAAGTTCAGACTCTAGTTGATAATATTAAGCAGACAAACCCTGCAATTGTGGAAGAACTTGTGCCTAAGCTCATGAGTATAGGAGAAATCCAGAAGGTACTTGCTAATTTACTTAAGGAAAATGTTTCTATCAGAGATATGGTTACAATAATGGAGACCCTTGCAGATTATTCACCAATGACCCATGATGTGGATATGCTTACCGAGTATGTAAGGCAAGCTCTTGGAAGATCAATATCACAGAAGTTTTTCATCGGGAATTCAAATGTTATTACAATTGATCCCAAGGTTGAACAAATGATTATGGATTCAATACAGAAGACTGAGTTCGGATCTTATCTGGCACTTGACCCTTCTGTCAGCAATACAATAATAAATAATGTCAGCAAGAATGTTCAGAGGCTGTTGCAGCTTGGAAATCAGCCTATTGTTTTGGCTTCACCAATTGTAAGACTATATTTTAAACGTCTTACAGAGAATGTAATTCCGGGTTTGATTGTTCTTTCCTATAACGAGATTGATCCCGGAGTTGAGATACAATCTGTTGGAACTGTAAGTGTTTAATTAGCTTGACCTCATTGCAGTTCAACTATTGCAAGGTAAATAAATCCTCCTTTATTCGCTATCTTACGATAAAGGATATGTCTTTTTATTACAATTTAGGGCCAAAAAATGGCTCATGGAGGTTAGTATGAAGATAAAGCGGTATTTGGGGAAAAACACACAAGAGGTATTACTGAAAGTTAAGATGGACCTTGGGAATAATGCAATTATTCTGAATACTAAAAAAGTAAGACAGAAGGGCATCAAGAAATATTTTTCCAAACCGATGATAGAGATTATGGCGGCGATAGATGACGATAATGCCAAGGTTAAGGAAAGAGAATTAACAAAAATCGAACCTATTCATCAGGATAATACATTATCTAAAAATATATTGTCACAAAAAGAGGAAAAAATTACGGAGTTAGAGAATAAAGTAAGTAATATAGAAAATCTTTTAGGTAGGATTCTAAACATAGTAAATAGTGACGATAAAAGTAATGAGGCAGTTTCTCCCGAGGAACAGCTTATGGGAGAAAACAATGGGAATCAGTTTCCACAGATTTTCCAATTGCTGTATAACAACCTCCTGAAAAATGAGGTTGATGAGGATATTGCCAAAGGGATTATTGAACAGGTTGCCAAGAGGAGCAGTTCAAGAAATATTAATGATGCATCTATTGTTATGCATTCTGTTATAGCATCAATGCTTGGAAAGCCTGAGCCCATATACCTGCGCAAGGACGGAAATCCTACAGTTATTCTCTTTGTTGGACCAACCGGAGTAGGAAAAACTACTACACTTGCAAAATTGGCTGCTACATTTATGTTATCAAACAACAAGAAAGTTGGGTTAATAACAGCAGACACCTATAGAATAGCAGCTGTGGATCAGCTGAAAACCTATGCTGAAATACTTGGTATTCCTATATCAGTAGCATATTCTGTAGTTGAAATAACAAATGAGATCCAGAAGTACAGTGACAAGGATATTATTTTGGTTGATACTGCAGGGTGTAGTTATAGGGACAAACAAAAGTTTGATGAATTAAAGAAACTTGTTTCTGCTTGTAATGCAGATAATATATTCCTGGTGCTAAGTTCCACAGTGAGCTCGAAAAACTGCAGGGATATAATTAAGAATTATGATTTTATTCCGAATTACAAGCTTATTTTTACGAAGCTGGATGAAACACCTGTGTACGGTAGCATCCTAAACACGAAATGTTACTCCAACAGGAGCTTGTCCTATATAACCAACGGCCAAAATGTTCCTGACGATATCGAAGTAGCAAACATTGATAGACTATCAAAAAACTTATTGGGAAATTTGTCGTAGCATAATACAAGGATGATGTGCTGTCAGGCTGACGGGATGAGACATGGAGGTTAATGATGATAGATCAAGCTGAAAAGTTAAGAAAAATTGTTAACAATATGAATAGTGAACCCATTAAAGACCTATCTGAGAATCAATTACCCGAAAGGATAACAGTTGGTAAGCGTGCCAGAGTTGTGGCTATTACAAGCGGTAAGGGAGGAGTAGGAAAAACAAGTGTTACTGTTAATCTTGCTATTGCCTTAAGTCAAAAAGGATATAGAGTAGTTATAATTGATGCAGATTTGGGTTTGTCAAATATAGATGTTGTTTTCGGGATAGTTCCGAAATATACACTGCTTGACTCAATCAAAAGTGAAAAGGGTATTTTAGATATCCTCAGTGACGGGCCGAATAATATTAAGTTTATATCTGGTGGCTCAGGAGTTCAGGAGTTGATCAATCTTGACAGGAACTCTCTGGATTCTTTTATTGCCAATATGTCATTGCTTGATCATATAGCAGACTATATTTTAATTGATACCGGTGCAGGACTTTCAGATACAGTTATGAATTTTGTATTATCAGCAGAGGAAGTAATTTTGGTAGTAACTCCGGAACCGACCTCAATAACAGACGCCTATGCACTTGTAAAAACAGTGTTTTACACAAAGAAGGATTGTTTAATCAATGTACTGATAAATAGAGCTGAAACTGAAAATGAGGCAAAGACAGTTTACAATAATTTTGCAGCAGTTTCTGAGAGATTTCTTGGTATGAAACTACAATCTCTGGGCTACTTACCCTTTGATCAATCATTTACCAAATCTGTGAAGATGCAGAAACCGTATTTACTCTGTTATCCGAAGAATTCTACAAGCAAATTAATAAACGATGTAGCTGATGCCCTTATTAGAAAGGAAGTAAATACAAACACCTTGACACAGGCGGGAATCAAAGGATTTATTAATAGATTTGTCGGCTTGTTTACCAATTGATAAGGTAGTATACTATTATTAAGTGGGGGAAAGCGCTTGAACACAGTGTTTAACTTACAGGAATTTACTATTGGAACCAAGATTGAAATGAGAGTTGTAGATCCGATTGAAGGAAAGCTTGACATTGGATTTGTAAGCCAGTTGGAAGGCTTTGTTGACGTCAATATAATTAGAATAAGCGCCCCAATATATGAATCAAAGGTATATCCTGTAAGAGTAAACTCAGCAATAGAGGCATATCTGTTTTGTGCAGCAAACCAGATATATCGAGTAGCCGGATATGTAACGGATAGACTTATAATAGATGATATTGCTCTACTGGATGTCAGGGTTACTGAAAAACCTTCAAAGATACAGAGAAGACAATTTTACAGATTTGAATGTAAAATTCCTGTAGGATTTATTATGATTAATCAGGACAAGCACAATACTACATCAGAACTTAATGGTTACACTATTGACATAAGCGGTGGAGGTTTGTCCTGTGTTACAGAAAAAATTCTAAATGCAAATTCCGTTGTTATAGGATTTGTGTTAATGGGTAATTATAGTTTAGAATTTAAAGGGAAAGTGGTCAGATGTAAGAAAGAAATTATAAATGAAGAACTTAAATACTGTTCTTCAATTAGTTTTGTAGATTTGGAGCATAAGGAACGTGAAAAAGTTGTCAGCTTTGTATTCAATCAGCAACGAGAATTATTAAAAAAAGGGCTAAGGGGCGGAGAATGAGTTTAAAACCAGGCAAAGGCAACTTAATAAAAGTATTAATCGTTGATGATTCGGCTTTTATGAGAAAAGTTCTTTCCGACATGATCGAATCTGAGGAATCCTTAACAGTGGTGGGTACTGCTACCGATGGAAAGGACGCTTTGACAAAAATACAGAAATTGAATCCGGATATTATTACCCTCGATGTTGAAATGCCCATAATGGATGGTATCAGCTGTCTTAAAGAGATAATGCAGAGATTTCCGAAACCAGTTATAATGTTGAGCAGTGTTACAGATCATGGAGCTGAACTGACGTTAAGGGCTTTAGATGAAGGTGCAGTTGATTTTGTTGCAAAACCTAAAAATATTTTTGATATAAAGAATGATAAAAAGAAAAACGAAATTGTTGAAAAAATTACTGTAGCAAAAAATATTAAATTCAACAATTTAAACAGTAGGTCCAATGTTAAGGATGATGAACTTGGAGTCAGTAATGGCAAGGTTTTGAAATATATTATTGCGATTGGGACTTCTACAGGAGGACCTAAAGCCTTACAGAGTGTTATCCCGTTACTACCCGGTGATATACCGGCAGCGGTATTGATTGTACAGCATATGCCACCGGGCTTTACAAATTCTCTTGCCGAAAGGCTTGACAGTAAGAGTCAAATGGTAGTGAAGGAAGCTTCACATGGAGAGAAGATACTGACAGGACATGTTTATATTGCGCCAGGCGATTCACATATGATGATTGAAGCTGCCTCAAATGGAGATATACATATTAATCTGGATAAGTCCCCGCCGGTCAGTGGGCATAGGCCATCCGTAGATGTTATGATGAACTCTTTATCTGATACCGGCCTTAAGAATATCATTGGTGTTATTATGACAGGTATGGGAGCTGACGGCAGTATAGGGATTAAAAAGCTGAAAAATAACAACAAGAGTTATATTATAGCTCAGGATGAAGAAACAAGTGTGGTATTTGGAATGCCGAAAATGGCAATACAGACAGGAGTAGTAGATAAAGTTGTACCATTAGGCAAAATTTCAGAAGAAATAATTCAATATTTGGGGGTGCGTTAATATGGATATGAGTCAGTATTTACAAATATTTATCGAAGAGGCAAATGAACACGTTCAGAATTTGAACCAGTGTCTCTTGCAAATGGAAAAGGACCCAGAGGATAAGGATGTTTTAAATGAAATCTTCAGAGTTGCTCATACCATTAAGGGAATGGCAGGAACAATGGGATTTACAAAGATGACAAAGCTGACCCATGACATGGAAAATGTACTTCATGCCATCAGAAACGATGAGATTAAAGTAACTTCAGGCCTGGTTGATGTTTTATTTAAGTGCCTAGACGCTCTTGAAAATTATGTTAACAGTGTAATAACTACCGGTGGTGAAGGGGATAAGGAATATAAAACTGTTATCGCAGCCTTGAATGAAATACTTGAAAACAAGGGTGCAAAAGCTTCGGTATCTGCTCCTGTAAAGCCAGCTGAAACTTTGGTTGTAGCTGAAGCAAATGATAAATACATAACTGCAAGGATGGAGCTCGACGAGTTTGAACAGCATGCCGCTAACAAGGCAATTGATATGGATATGAATGCTTTAAAGATAACAATTGTTTTGAACAAGGGATGCTTGTTAAAATCTGCCAGAGCCTTCATATTGTTCCAGACATTGGAGAGATTTGGCGAAATTATAAAATCACAGCCTGCTGTACAGGATATTGAAGATGAAAAATTCGATTTTGAGTTTACAGTCGTTGTTGTGTCAAAGCATAACGAACAGCTTTTTTCAAAAGAATTAAACTCCATAGCAGAAGTTGATGAGGTAATCATCAGAAAAATGGACAGATTAGGATCTGTTGGAGGTGAGTCCGAAAGCGATGTGAAGGTTGAGGCTATTGATAAAACTAGTGATACACCAGAAAGTACCGTACCAAAAGAAGCCGAAGCTCAGGAAGCAAAGTCTAATTCAAGCAATACAGCAAAGAAGACTCAGAGAACAGTCAGAGTCGATATAGACAGACTCGATGTATTGATGAATCTTGTAGGTGAGTTGATTATAACAAAAACAAGACTGGAAGGTACAGACATTACTCAAAAGCCTCAGGAATATCACGAAACCCTTGAGTACCTGGAAAGAATCACTACAAACCTGAACGATGCCGTAATGAAAGTTCGAATGGTGCCTGTTGAAACTGTATTCAACAGATTCCCAAGAATGATAAGAGATATTGCCAAGGACTTGGGCAAGGAAATTGAGCTTGTTATGTCCGGTGAAGAAACAGAATTGGATAGAACAGTTATCGATGAAATCGGTGATCCTCTTATTCACTTGCTTAGAAACTCTTGCGACCATGGTTTGGAATCTACCGAGAAGAGAAAGCAGCTGGGTAAACCAGAACATGGAAGAATAAACCTTACTGCCTATCAGTCAGGTAATAACGTAATTATTGAAGTTGCCGATGACGGAGCGGGTATCAATATAGATAAAATAAAAGCAAAAGCTATTGAGAATGGTATCGTTACCAGGGAAGCAGCAAATTCCATGTCTCAGCAGGAGGCAATAGAATTGCTGTTCAGACCAAGCTTCAGTACAGCAGACAAAATAACAGGACTTTCCGGCAGAGGTGTTGGACTTGATGTTGTTAAGACAAAGATAGAACAGCTTGGCGGAACTGTTGAAGTTGAAACCTTCAGCGGGAAAGGCAGCAAGTTCCTTATAAAATTGCCACTTACACTTGCTATTTATCAAGCGTTGCTAGTTAATGTGGGAAGCGAGAAATATGCTATACCTCTGGGATCAATCTATCAGATTTATGAATGGAAGGCTGAGGATGTTAAAACAGTTCAAGGTCAGGAAGTAATACTTCTGAGAAATATGGTTGTGCCTATAACAAGACTGGCAGATTCGCTTGAAGTGCCAGATAGCAATACCAAGACTCAGAAGAAGCTCAAGATTGTAATTGTAAGAAAGGGTGAAAAGCTTACCGGACTTGTTGTTGACAGTGTAATAGGACAGCAGGAGATAGTAATCAAGTCTCTCGGAAAGTTGCTTACCGGAATCAAATATCTTGCCGGAGCTACAATTCTTGGTGATGGTAATGTTGCACTTATAATTGATGTTAATTCTATTACATAAAAATATCTGTTTTTACGTGCAAAGCACGAAATAGGAGGTTAATATGGCAGAAGCACAGGTAAATGATTTTGATACAAAGCAATTTATTGTATTCAGTCTTGGTGATGAGCGCTTTGGAATAGATTCCTTAAAAATAACGACAATAGACCGGATGAAAACTATTACAAGGGTACCAAAAACACCTGACTACATAAAAGGCGTAATTAACCTAAGAGGAGATATTATTCCTGTTATGGACCTGAGAGCAAAGTTCAATTTGCCGGCTGTTGAGGAAACTGAAGAAACCAGAATAATAATTCTGAAATTGGAAGAGATATCAATTGGTGTTATTGTTGACCAAGTACTTCAGACTATACAATTGTCCGGAACGGACATTGAAAATGCCTCAAGTTTGATAAACAGCGCTGCATCGGAATACATCTTCGGTATTGGAAAAGTTGGTGGTGAGATAGTAACCTTAATAAACTTTGAGAAATTAGTTAAGCTTTGAGAAAAATAATAATATGAGGTAAAAGCAATGACGATTAGTTTTGATGAGTTAAATAATATCCAGATGGATGTCCTAAGAGAAATAGGAAATATTGGAGCCGGAAATGCAGTAACATCTCTAGCAAAAATGATTGATAAAAAAGTTGATATGGCTGTACCAAAGGTCAAAATAATGGGCTTTGACAAAGTCAGCCAGATACTTGGTGGAGAAGAAATTATAGTTGTTGGAATATTGCTGAGTGTAACTGGAGATTTGACCGGTAATATGATGTTTATTCTGGATAACAATGCGGCCAGACAATTGGTCAATATTCTTTTGGGAAGTGATTCCACTAGCCTTCAATTCGACGAAATGGAGTTGTCGGCCCTAAAAGAAATAGGTAATATATTAACCGGGTCATACTTAAATGCATTAGCAGGATTAACCAACTTAAGAATATTGCCTTCCATACCAGAACTGGCAATTGATATGGCCGGTGCCAT
Organism: Bacillota bacterium; assembly: GCA_023431385.1. Taxonomy (GTDB): domain Bacteria; phylum Bacillota; class Clostridia; order Acetivibrionales; family DSM-1351; genus Ruminiclostridium. Next base: position 12,291 of record JAEYWA010000148.1, read on the forward strand.
ATTAAGTGTTCCTGCTATAGAATTCGGTAAAGTGGGAGACTCTGTTCTATATATTGAGACAGAGTTCAGTGAAGGGATAACTAAAGTATTCGGGGACTTTCTTTTAATACCTGATGTTGATTCATATGAGGTATTATTAAAAGCATTGGGAGTTATAGAATAATGGATATAGAAATTGTGAAGGTTGGGATGGCTGATTTAAATTCAGCCCAACATCCTTGTATGATAACAACACTTGGGTTAGGCTCCTGTGTGGGCGTTGCTTTATATGATTCTGCTACTAAAATAGTTGGCTTGGCGCATGTAATGTTACCTAGCAGCGAACAAGCTAAAAACAACAGCAATCGGGCCAAATTTGCTGATACTGCCATTGTTCAGCTGTTAGATGATATGATAAGATTAGGCGCCCGAAAGGAAAGAATTACAGCAAAGCTTGCCGGCGGAGCCCAAATGTTCGCGTTTAGTCAGGGTTCTGACCTGATGAGAATCGGTCATAGAAATGTTGTTGCATCAAAGGAGAAACTAAAAGAGCTTAATATTCCGGTTATTTCGGAAGATACCGGGGGCAATTACGGAAGAACCATAGAGATATACTCAGACGATGGAAGGCTAATGGTTAAAACAATTGGTTCCGGGACTAAACAATTATAGTTTACCATGAAATTAATATTATATTAACTAAAGAGAAGACTGTAGATATTCTTCACATAGCCTTTTAGGCTGTGCTTTCAGTCGCTAATGGCAAATGAGAGGTAAGAATGGAGACAATTATGAAAATACCGTTTTTGTTGGCAATGACGGCGGCTCTGGTTACCGGGCTAATAAGTGTAGCGAAAGATGCCGGAACAAACCAGACATGTATAAGAATGATAATCGCCCTGGTAGCATTCTACATTGTTGGAACTATTTTGAGTTCTACCTTGTCAGGAATTGTTGAAGAACAAAACAGAATTAAGCAGGAAGCTGAAAAACAGCAGAGGCTGGAAGAGGCGAAACTTGAGCTACTGAAACTTGAACAGGAAAAGGCAGAAAAGCTGAAGCAGGAGGGACATTTGGGCACTAATCTGGATTTGTTCGCTGACAGCGACATGGACGATGGGTTTTCTCCACTAGATCTATCACAAGCGATCAGGACAAAAGTTAATGAATAGACATTTTGGTGATATATATAGTAAAAGTATGGAGGATTTTCATGTTTGGTGTAGACAATATCAATCAGCTTTGGAAACAATTTACTGAGAATAAGGATCCTGTTGCAAAAGAAAAGTTGATTATTCACTACGCTTACCTTATTAAGTATGTAGCAGGAAGATTAAGTATTTATTTCGGATCCAATGTCGAATTTGACGATTTGGTTGGATATGGTGCATTCGGGCTAATAGATGCCATTGAAAAGTTTGATGTTACGAAAGGTGCTAAATTTGAAACTTATGCCTCTTTAAGAATTAGAGGATCTATTATAGATAGTATCAGGGATTTGGATTGGGTTCCACGATCTCTGAGACAAAAAAATAAGGAATTGGAAAGAGTTTATGCAGAGATAGAGAATGAAATGGGCCATTCAGCTACAGATAAAGAAGTTGCTGAGAAACTCGGCATAAGTATGGAGGAATTCTATAGGCTACTTAACGATGTAAATGTTTCGTCTATGATGTCGCTGGAAGAGTTTATGGAGCAGAACTACGAGAGAGGCCTTGAGATTGTAAGTGAAAACACAGAGGACAAGCCTGAAGCTTCTTTAGAATTGAGTGAAATAAAAGAACTTCTGGCCGATTCAATTAATAAGTTACCCGAGAAAGAGAAAGCGGTAATTACATTTTATTATTTTGAAGAACTTACTTTGAAAGAAATAAGTGCCATAATGAATGTAACTGAATCAAGAATTTCTCAGTTGCATACAAAAGCACTTTTAAGGATGAGAGGCAAATTGTTCAGACACAAAATAATGCTTGAATCTTAAGGAGAGTTTATGGCAAATCAAAATGATTTAAGAATTTTAGTCACTGTTTCCCCGGATGAATTAAAAGCGTTCATAACGCTTTATGCAAGTCAGGACAATTCAAGGGTAACAAAGGAAGAGATACTGGCTGCTCTTCAAAGTCAGAGGGTAACATACGGATTAAAAGAAGATGTCATTAATTTTTGCAGCGAGCAGCCTATCTACAACGAAGCCTTTTGTGTAGCTGAAGGCATTCCTGCTCAAAATGGGAAAAACGGATCGGTTATTTATCACTTTGATACTTCTGTAGATAAGTCACCCACTATTTTAGATGACGGGAGAATAAACTACAGGGAGTTGAACTTAATTCAATCCGTTAAGCAGGGACAATTGCTTTGCTCTTTAGTACCTCCCGTTATGGGTACTCAAGGTATGACCGTTAAAGGTAGGATAATACCTGCAGTAAGCGGAAGACCTGCTATATTACCAAGAGGGAAAAATGTTCATGCCTCGGAAGACGGACAGAATCTATATGCCTCAACTGATGGTGAGGTGGAATATCTTGACCTCACAAAGGTAAGTGTATATACAAACCATGAGGTACCGGCAGATGTTGACAATTCAACAGGAAATGTTAATTTTGTAGGCAGCGTCATTATTAAAGGAAATGTATTATCTGGTTTTAGTGTTGAAGCCGGAGGTAATGTTGAGGTCTATGGTGTAGTCGAAGGCGCAACTATTAAGGCCGGAGGTAATATAATCCTGAGAAGAGGAATGCAGGGCATGGGTAAAGGTACTCTTGTTGCCGGCGGGGATATAGTATCAAGGTATATTGAATATTGTAATGTTGAGGCCCAGGGTAACATTCAAGCCGAAGCAGTTATGCATAGTAATGTAAAGTGCGGCAACAAGCTTGAACTGACCGGCAGGAAAGGTCTGCTTGTAGGCGGTACCTGTAAGGTCGGGAAGATAATTATTGCAAAGGTGATTGGCTCTCATATGGCGACAGTCACAGACCTGGAAGTTGGTACTGACCCTACTGTAAGAGAGCGTTTTAAACAGGTCAAAGAAGAATTAAACTCAAATGAATCTGACATAAGGAAAGCCGAGCAAGCCATAACTTTACTAAAAAAGCTTGAAGGTATGGGTTCTCTAACACCTGATAAACAGGAGATACTTACAAAAAGCGTAAGAACAAAAATATATCTTTCTTCAAGAGTGGAAGAACTCAAAAAGGAAATGGTAGTATTGGAAGAAAAGCTACAGCAGGAAGTAAGCGGAAAAATCCGTTCTTTAAACATAATATATCCTGGTGTGAAGGTCACTATCGGAACCTGTACAATGTATGTCAAGGAACCTTTACAATATTGTACCCTGTATAGGGATGGAGCAGATATTCGTGTAGGGGCCATAGATAAATAAATCGTTCTGGAGGTTGATATGTCTATTAAACCAATGGATTTTCAGGTATTATATCCTAAAACCACTGAATTATCCAAAACGTACAATGACGAGGCCAACAAAAATCAGGCAGTACATCAGCAACAGGCTGAAACAAACCGTGACAGAATAGACCAAAGTTTAAAGCAGGTTGTTGCAAGAGAAAATGTTCAGCATGGACGTGTGAATGAAAAACAGCCTAGAGAAAATAATAAACAGAATGAGAAAAAAAAGAACCAAAAAAATCCTGAAAATAAATCTAAAATTGATATTAGGATTTAACTATTTGAGGTGAATATGGGCGCTTTTTATGTAAGCATAATATTTGTGGGGATTTTATTAGTGATTGGATCCCTTATTTTTATTGCAGTGGACAAGGTTAATGGAAAGGATTATTTCAAGGAGTTTGACAGAAAAAAAGAAGAGATGTTTAACCTTATTCAGGACTCGGAAGAAATGATTCAGGAGCTCAATAAAATGTCGGATTATGTTGTAACAATGATCTCCGAAAAAAACCAGGAGTATTTTGAAAAGGTAAACAAAGCCCAGACGAGTAATTCAGACCCAGCAATAGATTTTTCGTCAAAGGAGAAGGTATATGAAACCCAGAGAGCTAACATTAAGTCAGTAACCTATACACCTTCAATACCTGTCAGAGTTAACCCAATCCCTTCGGTACCGGTTACAAATGTACCGAAGCCTGTAATGCCGGATAATTCAGAGACAGCCATCAGGGAAGAAGAGGCTTCGTCTCAAGAAGCCTTACTGCCCAAAACTCCTGAAATATCTGAAATAGTAAATAAAGCTGATTCTGACTTTAAAGCAAATACCAAAGATCCAAATGATGGAGAGTTTGAGAAAGAGAGAGCAAATCCAGTCGTTGAAAAAATGAACTCGTCGGGTGACCTCAATACAACGCCGAGAATCAGAGAAAAACACGAAGTTAATACACAGATGTCCAATATAACAGAAAGACTGAAGGAAACTGATGCCAATAAAACCAGACTTGTTCTCAATAATAAGAGGCGGGAAGTTCTGAAAATGATAGAACAGGGAATGAGTAATGATGAAATAGCAGACAAGCTAAAAATAGGCAAAGGTGAAATTGGTTTAATCAGAGGGTTGAGCAAATGAGACGAGTTCATGAGAAAAGTATTATTCTTGGAATTGGTATCGGCATGATAGTAACTTCCATTGCCGGACTTGTGTATTCTGGTAGTGAGAGCAGTGGACAGACTGAAAAACTCTCCAGGGAAGAAATAATTAGATTAGCTAAGAGCTACGGTTTGGTTGAACCTGTTCATTTGATAGAAGATGATACTACAGCAGCCGGAACTACAGGTGATACAGCAGCTGACAATACATCCCGGACAGGTACTGGTGCAAATACAAATACTGACACAAATACTGACACAAATACTGATACAAATACTCAAACTCTAGAAAGAAACATATCGGTAATCATTGATCAGGGATTTGACACCAAAAAGGTTATAGACCTTTTATTTGAGACTGGTGTAATATCAGACAAGGATGAGTTTGAAACTGTAATGCAGACTTATAATGCATCTGGTAAAATCAACGCTGGTAAATATGCCTTTAAAAAAGATGATGATTATGAGTATGTTGTAAAGACCATATGTAATATAAAATAAACCGCTTTGCTTAAGCTATGGTATAGCCTCAAGCAAAGCGGTTTTTCTTAAGCTCCCAATGAACTTTTTCTGTCAAACTCTTCTCTTATTACTTTAAAACCTATAGGTGTAAAGATTAGTATACAAATCAACTCTGCAAAGGGGTAGCAATACCATACTCCGTTTAAGCCAAAGATCTTCCCGAACACAAATGCTCCCGGTAGAAGGAGAACTAATTGACGAAGCAGTGACATCACCAGAGATTTCATACCATGCCCTACAGACTGGAACATTGTAGTAATTATAATACCAAAAGATGCTGGAATAAAGCACAGGCTGATTACCTTAAGGGCATGTATACCAATTTCAGAATTCTGCCCGAAAATTGACAGGAGTTGTCCGGGGAACAGTTGGAACATTGCTAATCCAAAGGACATAATAATAATGGTTACTGTCAGTGAAAGATTGAAGGTCTTATAAAATCTCTTCTTTTTATTAGCTCCAAAATTATAAGCCATAATAGGCATAGCTCCCTGAGTCAAACCAAAAACAGGCATAAAGACAAAGGACTGAAGCTTAAAGTAGATTCCGAGTACTGCAATAGCAGTTTCTGAAAAAGACATAAGAATAGCATTCAGTCCTGTTGTAGTGACTGAGCCGATGGCATTCATTACTATTGATGGTGCTCCTACTTTATATATATTAATAATATTATGTTTTTTAAGCTTAAGGCCTTTTAACGTCAAATGTATATCATGACTTTTTACCCTAAACATAATCATAACATAGGTCATGGCTGTAAGCTGTCCGATAATAGTAGCAGTAGCCGACCCGGCAATGCCCATCTCAGGAAAGCCAAACATACCGAATATCAATATTGGATTTAATATAATATTTGTAATTGCGCCGATTAACTGAGATATCATCGGTATAAGCATATTTCCCGTAGCTTGCAAGGTTTTTGAATGAATTATTTCAATGAACATTCCTGCCGAAGCAGCAGTAACAATCGTTAAATAAGTTGTACCCATTGAAACTACGTTCGGGTTATCCGAAAACAAAGAAATAAACGGACCTGAGACTGTAAGTCCAATGACGACAAAGACTGCTGCATTTATTATAGCAAGAAACAAGCCTGTCCTGGCAGTTACAGTGGCTTCATCAACCTTACCTTCACCAAGCTTTCTCGCAATAAGGGAGTTAGTTCCTATACCAACACCAACAGCAAAGGCTAAAGTCAGCAACTGCATAGGGAAAGCTATTGAAACGGCTGTAAAGGCTTCCTCACCTATTTTTGAAACAAAATAACTGTCTACAACATTGTACAGGGACTGAACCAACATTGAAAGCATAGCCGGTAGAGACATATTTGTCAAAAGCCTCCCAATAGGCATAGTACCCATTTTCTCTGATTTTAAATTCTCTTTTTGCATATAAACCCCTTCTTATTCTGTATACATTAAGCATTATTTCAAACAATTGATTTTATCAGTTATATCGAATAAAGTCAAATTGAAAAGATTTATGTAATTATTGAATAGTTTTGTCTAATCATTTAAAACCGGGACAAAAGACATACAATCCAATATTTACGGGTTAATTGATTGTATATTATAATGGTAATAGCTATAAAGAAATAGTAATAACTTTAACATGTTAAAAAACATTGAATGGACTAAATACTATAAATTTTGATAAGGGAGAGGTTATGGAATATAACAAACTGGATGAAAAAATACTTATATCCTGGAGAATTTCACGATTGATAGGCATTATAATAATTGGTGCCATTTTGGGTGTTGGGTTATTTCTCTTAACAAAAGCTGATTTCTTTGAGCCCTGGAGGAATTATTCATTCATCGGAGCGGGTCTAATTATAACGTATATGCTGGCAGGTTTATTTATTTATCCTGCCATAGAATACAGACAATGGGGCTATATCATAACAGATGACAGAGTTGAAATCCGTCACGGAATATTTTTTGTTAAAAACACAATTATTCCAATTGTAAGAATTCAGCACATAACAGTTTCACAGGGGCCTATAATAAGAAAACTGGGGATTTCGGTCTTGAATATTCATACTGCCAGCGGACAGTTCAGTATAGCAGGTATATCCAATGCTGAGGCCAAATCAATTGCTGAAGGTTTAAGGTCAAAACTCTATAATAGGTTGGATGCTCAGGAGCAATAACATACGGATTTGTTAAAATCAAAAATAGAAACGTATTCTGACAAATAAATGACAAATTAAAAAGAATAATACTTGAGGATTTGGAGGATAAAAGTGGAATTTAAGCATAAGCGAGGAAACTATCTAATTATATTTGAAAGAGTAATAGAACTCCCGATACTTATAGTAGGAGCACTTGCCAGTATTGTTCTGGTTAAGAATTTTGATGTGCAGGCAATAATGCCCCTAGTAATTATCTTATTTAGTCCAATATCCAGATTAATTAACTACCTGTTTACATTCTACACCCTTGAGGAAGATCACCTTCTTGTTGAATCGGGGGTTTTCACAAAGAAAAGGGTGGAGATTCCGTTTACTTCAGTTACTACAGTTGATCTTTCTCAGAACATATTATTTCAGTTGTCTAAAGTGTATAAAATAAAGGTTGACAACGCAAGCCAGACAAATGATACATCAAATCAGTCCAATATAGTGCTGACTCTTAAAGTAAATGATGCCATAAGATTCAAAGAGATAATATCAAAAGGTAATCATATTGAAGGGGTTAAGGAAAAGGAAGCTGAAGAAGAGTCCATAAAAGCAGTGCCTCAGGACTTTATTAAATTGGGTCTGCTGCAATCCAAGTGGGTTTATTTTCTTAGTGTATTTGCCATTGCAGGCCCACTGTTTGGTATAATATCCCCAATATTTAAGGAAGTGCTTAAAAATATGCTGGTCGGTGTCATTATAGTTATTTTAATAGTAACAGGTTACGTGTTTTCGGTAGCTTTGTCGCTGATAAAAAGCGTTGTAACCTATTACAACTTTATGGTATGGGCCACTGATGAGGCAGTTAAAATAAAATACGGATTATTCAATAAAAAGAGTTATTCACTTCAGAAAAGCAAGATAAACGGAATTATTCTAAAGCAGAATCTGCTTATGCGATTATGCGGTCTCTATACTATAGAAGTTATTGTTATTGGGTACGGTGACTCCGGTAAAGAGGGAGAAACCGAGCAAGCAATTATTTTTCCAATAGCCTCCTTTGAAAAAATCAAAGGGATTGTGAACCAACTTCTGCCGGAGTATCATTTGGATTACAGTCTAACTCGCCCGGATAGAAGAGCGCTAAAGTACTTTTTTGCCAGTCCAGTTTATGTTTTATCCATAATAGGTGCTATTGTTTTAGTAGTAGTATCAATAAGCATCAGCCAGGTGCTTGTTGCAGCAGCAGCTCTGTTAATCCTTATATTATCGACCGTAAGAGTGTTCCTGTGCTTTAGCAGCACCGGAATAAGTGTTGATAACAATAATGTAGTGCTAACATCCGGAGGCTTTGGTAAAAAAGTGGCACTTATCAAGACTGCAAGTATTGAGAGCATAGCTTCAACCGGCAACAAATTTAAAAGGAACAAGGGTTTTGTGTCCATATCACTGGGCTATGTTGCTCCTGCTCGAGCTGCGCGGATGACCTCTTACAATTTGCCACTGGAGCAGTTTACGTTACTGCAAGGTGTGTTGAGATACTAAATAATGGTTTCATAACTTAAAAAAAGGATAAGAATTTGGTGAAAATCTAGTGGCGTACTTGATGTAAAAATTTGTGGTAAAATTGCGGAAAATAAATAAGCGTTTTTATATTTTAGTATTGATTTGTTAAAGTTTCTGTGTTACTATATTTAAGCAGCGAAAAGCATACGCCGAAGTGGTGAAATTGGCAGACGCACTGGACTCAAAATCCAGCGTAGGTGACTACATGCCGGTTCGAGTCCGGCCTTCGGCACCAAGACTCTTGAGGATTTCTTTGAGAGTCTTTTTTAGTCTTTTTTATTGTTGGTGCGTTAAAAGAGTCATAAATCATGAAATATTCATGAAATCTTATATGCTTAAGCTTATTTATCTTGAGGGGTTCTGCAAATCTTTTTTGAATGAGCCTCCATGCATTGCAGACAAGCCTTTATCAGGTACAACTAATCCTATTCCTTTTTTAGATTTGAAAATCGACAGTAAATACCGTTGACGTTACATGGTCTTCATACACTCCTACCATAGCAACTGTATAAACTTCTATTAAACTAAAACTCTAATTATACCTTTTCTACACAAATTATCAGACTTATAATTAAATGGATTTATAGTTATAATTTAACAGAATATATTGTGGAGGTAGATTTAATGAAGAGATTTAGCAAGCTATTATGTTTTATGGTTGTATTTATTTCAGTTATGGCTGCGTTTTGTGCGGTAAGTTTCGCGGCGGACTTTTCAAATTGGACAAAT
>JAEYWA010000203.1 GCA_023431385.1 Bacillota bacterium
AAAGGAATTGATGATTTATGTTAATAAGCAGGCTTTTAGGAGAGAGACTTAAGGAAAAACCCGGTGAGGCAAGTATAACAAGCCATATTTACCTTTTAAGAGGCGGTTATGTACGGCAGGTCGCAAATGGAATATATTCAATGCTTATGCCGGCTAAAAGAACAATTATGAAGATTGAAAATATAATCAGAGAGGAAATGGACAGAATAGACGGACAGGAAGTATTTCTTCCTGTAGTATTACCATCTGAATTGTGGCAGGAATCCGGTAGGTTTGAGAGCGTTGGAAGTGAGCTTATGAGAATGAAGGACAGATCGGGGCGAGATATGCTGCTGGGGATGACCCATGAGGAAGCGGCAGTGCATCTGGCCAGAAGTGAGGCAATGTCTTATGCTAAATACCCCTTCATGATTTATCAGATTCAGACTAAATTCCGCGACGAGCCCCGATCCAGAGGAGGGCTGATCCGTGTCAGAGAGTTTACCATGAAGGATGCCTATTCTTTTCATACCTCTCAGGAAGACCTTGAGCTGTATTATGAAAAGGTTTTTGATTCATACCACAGAATATTTGAGAGAGTCGGATTGCCCCAAGTGGTTTCAGTAGCCTCCGATACAGGAATGATGGGAGGAAAGGTTGCTCATGAATATATGCTATTAGCTGAATCGGGGGAGGATTCCATAATTGTTTGTGAAAGCTGTGACTACAAAGCAAATATGGAGGTAGCTACTTCGAAAATTAATAGTGGAAGCGAAAGGAATGTCAGTGATTGTACAAGCAGTGGCGAGATTCAGCAAATAGAGGAAGTACATACACCAGGAATGAAAAGCATAGAGGATGTATGTCAATTCCTTAAGGTGGATGCATCAAAGCTCATAAAAGCAACCGTATTCTCTGTGGAAAATAGCATAAAACCCCTAATAGTATTTATTCGCGGCGATCTGCAGGTCAATGAGGCAAAGCTTAAGAGGGTAATTAAGTCTAACATATTCCCCTATGATGAAAGGGAAGATGACAACAGTGGTATATGCTTTGGGTTTATTGGTGCTCAGGAGATAGATGCCAAAAACAATACTATCCTTTTTGATGAGTCTCTTAAGGGTGAAATTAATATGGTGTCAGGAGCAAACAAAGAGGATTACCATGTCAGGGGTATCAGTGTTGACAGGGATATAAAGCCTGCTGGTTATGTCGAAGTTGCCAAAGTTAATGCTGGAGATATCTGTACGAATTGCGGAGGTAAGCTTATTATTAAGCGCGGTATAGAAGTAGGTAATATATTCCAGCTAGGTACAAAATATACAGAAAGCATGAATATGACCTACACCGACAATGACGGTAAACAAAAGCACCCGATTATGGGCTGTTATGGGATAGGAGTGGGAAGACTTTTAGCCTGTATTATTGAAGCAAACCATGATGAGTACGGCCCAATCTGGCCAAAGAATGTAGCACCCTGGCAGATACACATCTGTATCATTAACAAGAAAAATGAGGAGGTCAGGAAAACAGGCTTTGATCTGTACGATAGGCTGTCAAAGAAGTATGAAGTTATTATGGATGACAGAGATGTCCAGGCCGGAATTCAATTTGCTGATGCGGACCTTCTGGGGATACCAATGAGACTGATTGTCAGCAGCAGAAACCTTGAACAGGGTGAGATTGAAGTAGTTTCCAGAGATAAAACCATAAAGGAAAAGATTAAGCTGGAGGAGCTGGAGAGCTTTTTAGATAAGGAGCTACTAAAAAAATAGTAGCCCCTCTAGTTCTTTATAACTATTTGAAATTTATAACAGTAGGCTTTCTGACGAAGGGACTGGTGCCCAAGCCTATTTGGCCATTGTCATTGGATCCCCAGGAATAGACATTACCTGAGCTATCAACTGCAAGAGAATGTCTCTTCCCTGCTATAACCTGGGTAATTCCCTTTATACCTTCAATCTGAATTGGAGAGTCTCGGTTTATCAATGTTTTGTCTCCGAGCTGTCCATAGTTGTTCGTACCCCAAGCCCATACTGTTCCGTCTTTTTTTAGAGCCAAGCAATATCCGTCACCACAAGATATTTGCGATATGTTGGATAATGTTTTTACCTTTACAGGAGTATTGATTTTTTCAATGGTTCCGTTTCCAAGCTGACCGGAGCTGTTTTCTCCCCAGGTCCAAACTGAACCATCACTGCTAAGTGCGGCATAATGCTTCCCGCCGTTTGATATGGATATTATGTTACTTAGGGAATTGGCTTTTTTAGGCATATGATAATCAATACCGCCACCAAGCATGGAATAATCAAATTCCCAAACGGTACCATCCTCAGCAAGGCCTAATTTCCCTGTATAAGACGAGGATATATAGGTAGCTTTTAGGAAACAGTACCGTCCTTTGTCAATGCAAGGGAATGCTACTGCCTCCGGCTATTGCTACGATATTCTTTAGACCCTTAACCATACTTGGAACCGTGGCATATCTTTCAACATCGCCATTGCCTAATTTCCCTGAGACATTATTCCCAAGTCCATACTGTCTCGTCTTTCTTTAAAGCAATAGCGTGAAACTGGCCACAAGCAATTTCTACAATTCCGGAAAGCTCCTTTATCTTATGCGGTGTGCTCCGATTTGTGTGCGTATTGTCACCAAGCTGTCCATCGGTATTTTCACCCCATGACCATACTGAGCCATCTTTTGCATGTGCAACAGCATAGGAATTTCCGGCTGAAATTGATATAAATTCAGGAATAGCTGAAGTGGAATCAGAACTGGAAGCAATATACTGGGATAGACCTGTTAGTATAATAACGAGAGCGACCAAAAGGACATTCGTTTTAGAGATAACCTGAAATTCATTAAACTTTACCTACCCTATCAATTGTGTATTGGCTTTAAGCCTACAAATATTCATATTATTAGGTATTTATTGTAAATATTACAAATAACGACATTTAACTTGCTATTAAAGTGTTGAGTTTTGAACCTTAATATATTAGTATATGAGTAATAACTTAAGGTGAGGTTTCAACTTTATGTACACCAGAAATGAACAGATAATGCTAAAGGCCCTAAGACAGGCAGAACTGGCTTTTTCAAAAGGAGAGGCGGCTGTTGGTGCAGTAATAGTCAAGAATGGAGAAATTATAGCCCGGGGATATAACCGCAAGGAGGCCAAGCTAGATATTACTTCACATGCTGAAATCGAGGCCATTAAAAAAGCCGCAAAAAAACTTGGAACATGGAGACTTGATGACTGTGACCTGTATGTGACCCTTGAACCCTGTCCCATGTGTGCCGGAGCGATTATTCAATCAAGAATAAAAACGCTCTATATAGGTGCAATGGATAACCGGGCAGGAGCTGCAGGGTCGGTTGTGGATTTATTCAGAATCCCGCAGTTTAACCATAGGGTTGATGTGGTTATGGGTCTTCTCCATGAGCAGTGCTCTGATTTATTGAAGAGGTTTTTTACTGACCTTAGAAAAAAGAATAGCTGATCGATTGTATGGGTATTTTAAGTATTACTGAAACAAACTAAAATATAAACAATTTATAATATTCAGGGTGGTATTCAAATGGTTAATAGAAGACTAATACAGCGGGAACAGGCAATGAATGCAATATCAAACGGGGAGTTTGAAAGTGATCTTCTCAATTCCAGTAATAGAGTGGTAGTAATACTCACACAGGATTGGTGCCCTCAATGGCGTGATATGAAAGGCTGGATATACAGCCTTGATATTGAAGAGGACATAGATATATATGAGCTGGAATATAATAAAGCTGACTACTTTGATGCTTTTCGAAGCTTTAAGGAAAATGCACTGGGAAATTATAATGTACCGTATCTCAGATTTTACAAGCATGGAGCTTTGTACAAAGAATCCAACTATATAAGTGAAGGCCAGGTTTTTGAGATTTTGAAAATGTAGCTGGAACGTTTGTAGCTGGAGTGTTATCCAAAGGAGTTAACCACAATTCAAATTTATAATATAAGTACGACAATAGTTTAGAAATAAAAAGCGTTCCGAACCATCTCTGGTTCGGAACGCTTAACTTTTATATACTATTTTTAATTCTACTCTCCGCTGAAATCTACCTTTGTGCGGCTGCTTTCAAACCTTCCGACTGTGGTTACGGTAACGTAGATACTACCGCTATCCTTACCCAGTTGTCCAACTGTAACTACAGCACTGTTTCCTCCAGAAGTAACCTGGGCTGTACCAAGAATACTGCCGCCAGCCGGAGCTGAGTATACATTGACGATATCACCCGACTGTAATTCTGAAACAATAATTGTATCAGATGTTCCTGAGGAGTTATTGATTACTTCGATAAATCCAGAATAAGGTGCGTTTGTGGTTTGTTCAGAAACGTATTCAGCTTCAGTTCTCTTACTTTCGGTTCTACCCTTGGAGGTAACTGATACATAAACACTTCCCGACTCCTCACCAAGCTGTTTGATAGTGATTCTGGCCTGTCTGCTTCCCTCAGTAACTGTTGCCGAACCGAGCAGCTCACCTCCAGCTGAAGAATTGTAAACCTTGACTTTATCTCCTGAATTTAATCCGGTTACCAAAACTGTATCGGAAATAGTAACATTGTTGGTTACATATATATTTCCGGGGTAAGGTGCAGTGGTTCTGCCTTCTGCAACATAGCTGACTTCTGTTCTGTGGCTTTCAGTCTTTCCTTTAGTAATAACCGATATGTATACTACACCGGCAGAGGAGCCCAAGTCCTCGAGGGATACTGTGGCTTCAGTTTTATTTCTTGGAACAGATGCATATCCAAGAAGGTTTCCTCCACTAGGAGCATCATATACTTTTACAACGTCGTTAGGTAATAGGTTATATACTATAACAGTATCATCAATATCTACATTATTATTAATATAAATATCTCCAATGTATGGTGCTGGTGTACTGGTTTCAGCTATATAGCCAACTTCTGTCAAGCTGCTTTCTGCTCTTCCGAAGTTTGTAACTGAAACATATATTTTGCCCTCATTTGCGGTAAGCTGAGGAACTGACAGTATCAGCCTGTTACCGGCAGTGGTCAGTTTTTGGGAAACAAGGATGTTGCCATTATTTTTTGAATCGTATACTTTCACAATATCATTTTGGGTTAAGCCCTCAATAGTTATTATGTCAGGTGTACCGGCATTATTCTCAACTGTGATGTCTGAGGCTCTCGGAGCAACCGATTCGGCCTCATAATCTATTTTTGTTCTGGAACTCTCGCTCTTCCCATAATTTGTTACTGACACATAGATACTTCCGGCTTCAGTGCTTGCCAAAGAAATATTACCTGTTGCTGTAAGAGTATTAGCATTTGGATATAGGGTTGCCAACCTTGTACCACCTGTTTCAGCACTGTAGACCTTAACGGTATCATATGCCTGGAGCCCGGTTATTATTATGGTGTCGGACATACCGGAGTTATTTATAACCGTAACATTTCCTTTCAGCAGTGGCTGAGAGGACTCCTCTTTTGAGTATGATATTGACGTTCTAGTACTCTCTGTTTTTCCGGAGGTAGTAACCGAGACATAAACGACACCCTCATTAACTCCCAGTTGGGCAACAGTTATAATTGCATCTGACCCGTCAGAAGGCATGGTGGCTGAACCAATTGGGTTACCTCCGCGTTCCTCTTTATAAACTTTAACAACAGCGCCAGGCTCTATTCCTATTATGGTTATTGTATCTGCGTATACCACATTGTTTGATATTTCTACGTTTGAACTGTTGGGCGCTGTGGAAGCAGATTTTGGACCGTAGTGAACCGTGGTTCTATTACTTTCCAGCTTACCCGTGCTTGTTACCGATATATAAAGGTCTCCTCCGATATCCTTTAAACGGGATATCTGTAAAGTAATCTCCGAACTGTAGGTCGCAACGGTTCCTTGTGCAAGAGGAGTTCCGCCTTCTGCTGCATCGTAAACACTAACTACATCATTATCCTTCAAACCGCGAATGGTTATGGTACTGGCAATTCCATAGTTGTTTTCCACTGAAATCTTTAAAGCATCCGGAGCCTGGGATTGCTGTTCTCCGGGATATGTAACCGCTGTTCTATTGCCTTCAGCCATATTGATACTGGTTATCGAAACATATATTATCCCGTCTGAGACTCCGAGCTGAGGAATAGTAGCTATTGCATAGGTACTTGAGGCAGGCACGGTAGCCGAACCTAAAAGGGTACCTCCTGAAGTCTGATTATATACTTTGATAATATCACCTGGTGTCAGGCCAGTTACCTTGACGGTATCTTCTATACCTGCATTGTTGATAACCGTTATATTTTTGTCGGTTAATGTTCCTGAAACAGGTTCCTTGTCGTAGGTTTTACCAACCCTACTACTCTCTGACTTATTTGCACTTGTAACAGATACAAATATCTTTAGTTGAATATTGCTAAGCTCTGTGATTGTCACTATAGCTTCTGAACCATAGGTAGCTACAGTTGCAGAACCAATAGGTGTTATGGCAGTCTCAGAGGCGTATACCTTAACAACATCTCCTGCGGCAAGCCCTGTTACTTTAACAGTATCAGCAGCACCGGAATTATTATTTACACTAATGTCTGCGGCATTAGGTGCTGAGGACTTTTCTTCACTTCCATATTGAGCTCCCTGTAAATCACCCTCTAGCTTGCCTGGATTCGTAACGGATACATAAACGGTTCCTCCGTTAGTACCCAATTGAGGAACAGAAATTGTTGCAGAGACTCCGGCGGCCGGAACCGTTGCTTTACCAAGCAGCGTGCCCTGGGAAGCAGCACTGTAGGCTCTTATAATGTCACCGGGAGCTAATCCCGATACAAATACAGTATCTGGTGTGCCTATTATATTGTTTGTTACTTCTATCTGATTTTCATTCAATTTCTGAGACTTATTTTCTGCTGCGTAAGTTACTTCTTTTCGCGCACTTTCAGATTTATCCGGACTTGAAACAGTTACAAATACACTTCCCGCACCTTTACCTAATTGAGGTATCTCTACAATAATATCAGTTGATCCGCTAGGAACCACACCGCTGGCCAGAAGTGTACCACCCTGTCTGGAGTCATATACTTTTACAATATCACCTGC
>JAEYWA010000279.1 GCA_023431385.1 Bacillota bacterium
AAATACAGCATTTCAACACTTATATTATACCAAAATTTACGAGCAAAAGATACAGAAAACCCCACATAAAATCGTTAAATTTTACATGGGGCAACTTGTGATTTTAGGGGCTTATGTTACATCCCCATTATTTATTTGTACCGCTTCTTAATTACTTTAGAATGTACATTTCTCTTGCATCATCTTTTGTTACGTGTTCTGATATCCGAGTAATTTCAATAATGGTATTATTATTTCCAAATTGGATTTCGATTATGTCCCCCACCTTAACTTCCGAGCCCGGTTTGGCGACTTTATCATTAATTTTCACTCTTCCTTGCTCACATACTTCGTTTGCGACAGTTCTTCTTTTTATTAGTCTGCTGACCTTCAAATACTTATCAAGTCTCATTTTACCCCCATCTGCGTGCAAGCGCACCCCTCATTATTTGTATAACACCTTAATCATAAACAAACAATGTTTTCGGTTGTTATTCCTCTTTCCATAAACTACTGATTCAGCATTTCCTTTAAGTCCTTACCTGCTTTAAAAGTAGGCACATTACTTTCAGGAATGTTAATTTCCTCCATTGTCTGCGGATTTCTTCCCTTTCTGGCAGCCCTCTGCTTAACCTCAAAGGACCCAAACCCTACAAGCTGAACCTTGTCTTTGTTGACAAGAGCTTCTTCCACACTTTCAATCAAAGCGTTTAACGCCTTTTCAGAATCTTTTTTTGACAGGCCAGATTTTCCAGCAATACTGTCGACAAGTTCGTTTTTATTCATAGAAATTCCTCCCAAATGGTTATTACACTATGATTTTAACCATTTTTAGAGTGTTTATTCAATATTATTCAAAGTATACCTGAGTAGTAACGGCAATATAATAACCTTTATATGATTTTCAGTAAATGTTTTAGTGATTACTTCTTCTTAGCCTTCACCCAGAGAGTCTCCATCTCATCCAAACTCATTTCATTGAGCTTTTTACCCTCTTCAGCAGCCTGTTTTTCTATATACTCAAATCTGTTGATAAATTTGTTAGTAGACTGTGTCAAAGAGAGCTCAGGGTGTACTTTTAAAAATCTTGACAGATTAACTATAGAAAACAATACATCACCAAGTTCATCCGCCATACCAGATTTACTATTTTTCTTGTACTCTGCTTCAAGTTCATCAATTTCTTCTCTTATTTTAGCAAATACATCCTCGGTGTCTGTCCAATCAAATCCAACTTGTGCTGCTTTCTGCTGGACCTTGTAACTTCGCATCAAGGCAGGAAGGTTCTTTGGTACGTCCTCTAAAACAGAGGTTTGATCAGTTACGCCCTTTTCTTTTTTCTTAATTTCCTCCCAATTTTTAAGTACCTGACTGGAGGTTTCAGCGCTTACATCACCGAAAACATGTGGATGCCTGTGTATCATTTTTTCACACACTCCATTGATAACATCCTCGATATTAAAATCACCGTTTTCCTCAGCTATCCGGGCATGAAACACTATTTGCAGTAGGACATCCCCCAGTTCCTCACACATACGGGTCTTATCCTGCAGATCAACTACTTCCAAGTATTCGTATGTTTCTTCAATAAGATATTTTTTCAAACTTTCATGGGTCTGCTCCCTGTCCCAGGGACAGCCCTCCTCACTCCTTAAAAGCTTCATTATATCAACTAATCTTTCCAGTTTTCCGCTGTTCATTTCTATCTCCATTTCTGCATAGCGCATAACTATCTTTCGAAGGTATAAATGCTATAATTACTATAATAACCAAATCTTTCTTTGGTTATTATACTACTTCTTTTAATTCGTAACAACCAGTTCATAACCTATCTATTTTAAGCTTGATTACTCCACTTTTAAGACGGAAAAAGGAGTATCGTTTTACCCATGGTATTACAATACTCCCCATATCCACTACCGTCCTGTTTCTATATTACAGCCTCAGCAGCATTTTCTACTTCTTCTACAGCATTTTCTGCATCTTCTGCAGTACCTTCCTCTTCACAATCGGCCTCCTGTTCATCCTCAGGCTCCAATTCTCTGTACTTTGCATCAGCAAAGAATACTTTGTCGGCGACTACCTCTGTGACGTAATGCTTATTCTTTTTTTCATCTTCCCACATCCTTGTGTGAATACTTCCCTGAAGGGCTACTCTGTGCCCTTTTGCAAAGTATTTACGTGCAAACTCAGCTGTTTTTCCCCAGACAACAATAGGTATAAAATCAGTTGACCTCTCACTTACTCCTTTTCTTGCATCCCGGTCAACAGCTAATACAAATGACCCTACTGCTTTAACCTTTTTGGTAGTAAAACGAAGTTCCACATCCTTTGTCAATCTTCCTACCAGGCTGACATTATTCATATAATCCTCCTTTGCTCTTTTCTTCACAGAGCATGTTTATTTATTACCACCATTAACCACTCTGTGAGCGTACAAGTTTTGCATCTGGAAGCTAGAATATCCTAGACAGAACTTAGGTAATGACTCAAAGGAGTAATTAATGACCAAGTAACCTGAATGATTTTTATAAGGGTAAAAAAGAGTTATTAATTAAAGCATTGGGGTAAACACATAAACTTTAAATTAACTAATAATTTGAAATGTGAGAAAAAAGGCAGAAACGCCTGAAATTTTTAAACTTTAACATTATTATACATATTATGGTATTATATGTCAATAGTTATATTGTATTTTATTACGCTTTCCCTATCAATCAAGGACAAAAAATAGTATTACTTAACGGACTCCAGAATAGAACAAAAAATTTTGAACTTTTCTAAATAATAAATGGGAAGATGGTTTGACCATTCTTCCCCATTTGTTTATATCTAACAACTGTATAAAATAACCTATCGACTTAAATAATTATTGTTCCATCTGTCTACCTAAAAAGCCTGCTGCTGATTGAGCAAGTTTAGCTTCGACTTCTCCCATTTTTACGTTTGCGTCTGTAGAAAGCATTATTACTGCTCCAATCGGATCACCCTCAGAAATTATAGGAGAAACAACCTGTGAGGTATACTTTCTTTCTCCGGTCTCATCTGCCAAAATCAAGATAGCTTTTTCCTCCGGAGACTTAATAAGTAAGGTTTGTTTTTCCTCGATTGTCTTCTCCACATCGCTGCTCAGTTGTTTCTCAAGAAATTCCTTTTTAGATGCACCTGAAACAGCAATAACAGTGTCCCTATCGGTAATACAAGTAATGTGACCGCTGGTCTTGTGAAGGGATTCAGCATACTGTGTAGCAAAATCACTCAATTCACCGATGGGAGAATATTTCTTTAAAATGACCTCTCCTTCTTTATCGGTAAATATCTCCAGAGGGTCACCCTCTCTAATTCTGAGGGTTCTTCTTATTTCTTTCGGTATTACAACTCTTCCTAAATCGTCTATACGTCTAACTATTCCAGTTGCTTTCAAA
>JAEYWA010000007.1 GCA_023431385.1 Bacillota bacterium
ATTACAAAATCACCGGAAGAATAAAGGATATGATAATCAGAGGCGGAGAAAACATTTATCCAAAGGAAATTGAGGAGTTTTTGTATACTCTGCCAGCCATAAAGGATGTTCAGGTTATTGGTGTGCCGTCCAAAGCGTATGGTGAAGAAATCATGGCTTGTATTATTCTAAAGGAAGGCTGTACTATAACCGAGGATGAAGTAAAGGAGGCTGTAAGGTCTCACATGGCAAGGCATAAGACTCCGAAATACGTAAGCTTTGTTGATTGCTTCCCAATGACCGCCAGCGGTAAAATACAGAAGTATAAAATGCGAGAAAATGCAATAATACAGCTAGGACTGCAGGATGAAGCTAATATTGAAACAGCTTAGTCTGAACGGTTAATTTTAAAAGGTTAGTCTTAATAGCTTAGTCTTTACTTTAAGGAGTCACGCTATTATAATTTAATATAAACCTCTAATTGCCAGTCTAAAAAGCTGGCAATTTTATTTACGTATAAATATATTATAAATCACAGAATTAGTTGGATAAAATGGAGGTAACATGTCTTTTAAAGAGGAAATAAAAAAAAGATTATTGGTTTTTGATGGTTCAATGGGAAGAATGCTTCATGAAAACGGCCTGGGTGTTGGAACTTGTCCGGAGGAATGGAATCTGACTCATCCCGAAATTTTAAAGAGAATATATAAGGGTTACATGAACGCCGGTTCTGATGTAATTCAAACGAATACCTTTCAATCCAACAGAATCAAACTTGAGGAATATGGTTTAAATGAGAAGCACTTTGAAATAAACTATCAGGCCGTAAAACTGGCGAAGGAGGCTGCTGACGGAAAATGCTATGTAGCAGCTTCTATAGGACCTTTGGGAAAGCTTCTCGAACCATACGGGGATTTAACCTTTGAAAAGGCATACAACACCTATAAGGATCAGATAATGGCCGTTGCCGAAGGCGGAGCTGACATAATAAGCCTTGAAACCTTTACCGATATTAGTGAATTGCGGATTGCTCTGCTTGCGGCAAAGGAAAATTGTGAGCTTCCAGTTATATGCTCGGTCTCCTATGAGCAGAACGGAAGGACACTGATGGGAACAGAGCCTCACATATGTGTAGTTATTTTACATTCTATGGGTGCTGAATTAATAGGCACCAACTGCTCCTTCGGCCCGGAATTAATGCTGGGAATAGCGGAAAATTACCGAAAAACCGGACTGCCTTTCAGTGTGAAACTAAATGCCGGCTTACCTGAGATTATTGACGGTAAACAGGTTTTTAAGGAAACACCTGAGGGGTTTGCAAGGTTGATTCCAGAATTTCTAAAAAACGGTGCAAGACTTCTTGGCGGCTGCTGTGGCACAACTCCTCAGTATATAGCTGAGGTAGCAAAGCTGATAAGAGAAACAGGTTCAGAAATTTCATCGGACAAAATGAAGCTTGATGTGGACTATATTACCTCCACCTCTCATAAGATAGCCTTCGAGTCGATAAAATCTGCCAAGTTGGGAAGAATAGATGCTGGTAAGGATAAATTTCTAAGAGACTCCTTAATAGGCGGAGACCTTGGTTCAATTACAGATTATGCAATAGAACTTATGGATGAAAAATGTGATATTGTTATAATAGATATTGACCGGGTAAACCCAATGGATACATTACTTTTGGCTAAGGTAGTTAAAGAAGTTCAAACCTACCTTAAGCAGCCCTTTGTATTAAAATCAGACAGTATTGAAACTCTTGATGCAGCAATAAGAATATATAAAGGAAGAGCAGGCTATATAATGCCTGCTGGAACAGGCAATACAATGCCTGATATGGAAGCTGCTAATTTACTTGCTAAATATGGTGCTGTTGACTGCGGAGGTTTTATTAATAATGAAAAATAGTTTTATTACGGCATTAGCCGGTTATTTTATAGAAAAAGAATACTTTCACCCTGTTATAACAGATAATGAGGGATTGGACTTCAGTAAAGGTATTGCAAGCCTGATTAAGGATTTTAACGGTACTACGGTATTATTGGAGATTATAGATGCAGATATGTTCAGCAGTCAGCAGATAGCTTCATCAATGGAGAATGGGGCTGAACTTATAAATAAACTTAATGGGCGGAATGCAACTCTATTCAAGTTGTTTTTGTTTGACCTGGAACCGGAGAAGGATAAGCTTGGTATCATTACTGAAGGACAAGTCGATATAACCAGTGAAAGAAAATTCCTTAAAACCCTGTCCATAAACATATCCGACGGTGCTGTGCTGAAGCACTTTAGCGTACCTGCTTTCGATGCCAATATTGTCAAAACTGTAAAGCGCTTTTTTTCAAGGAAACTTGATAAAGCCGGGACTACAGAAGAGGATATTGCAAAGCTCCTTGAGCAGAGAAAGAAAGATTACGAAGTACAGATGAAGGTGAAAAAGCCATGGCTAACCTATGGAATCATTGGCGTAAATATTTTAGTATGGCTTTTGATCCGATTAATTTCTTACAGAAGTGGGGTAGCATACACTAATTATCTTGAACCTTTTGGTGCAAAGATTAATTCTCTTATTATTCAGGGACAGTATTGGAGATTTTTTACTCCAATGTTCCTGCATGCTGATGAAATTCATCTGGCTGTAAATTGTTACTCGTTGTTTATAGTAGGTTCACAGGTTGAAAAGATATACGGGCGCCTCAAATTTTCCCTTATATATTTAGTAGCAGGTATTTTAGGTAATATTGTAAGCTTTGCCTTCTCTTTAAACCCTGCTGTAGGAGCATCAGGGGCAATATTCGGATTAATGGGAGCAATGCTGTTTTTTGCCATGAAGCGCCCATCATTATTGAAGAGCAGCTTTGGAGCAAACTTAATTACTACTATAGTAATCAACCTTGCATATGGTTTTATGAATAGTCAAATAGATAATAATGCCCATATGGGAGGCTTTGCAGGAGGCTTTCTAATTACAGGGATCGTCTCTACCTCAAAGGAAGAAACAAAAAGGGATAAACTTGTCAGGAAAGTGTCTTTGATAATGATAATAATTGTTATAACGGCTGCAACTTTATATGGTTTTAACAGTCAGAACAACAAGGCGGTTCCGATGTTAACAGAACTCCAAACCCTGCAAGCTAAAGAAGACTGGGCCGGTGTCGAAAAGCTTGGAGAAGACATAATTGCTTTAAAGCCCTCTAATAAAAATATCAGAATTGAAACTCTTTGGAATATTACAGCAGCAGAGTATAATCAACAAAAATATGAAGAGGCAATTTATCACGGGAACCAGCTTCTGATGGAGAGCCCTCCCAATGGAAATTATCTTCTGGGGGTAATATACTATAGCACAGCTCAATATGACAGTGCACGTCAGTATCTCCAAAAAGCTCAAGAGCTGGAGGTTCCATATACTGATAGAATTAATCAAATACTGTCCGATATCGAGACAAAGGTTAAATAAGGATATTAAATCAAATCATTATAGCCCATTAAAACTGTTTCTGGTTATCAGAAACAGCTTTTTTGTATCCAAAATTTTTTAATTCTTTAATTTACAGAGTATTCATATTTATCACAAAATGCCTATATTTTATATATATAAAACATTATTATTGATACTTATAAAACTATGTGTTAGAATTGTATTGAATTTTATATTCGATAAATATAAAACAAGGAGTGATCATAAAATGGTGACGGAGAATAGTAATGTTGAAGTTAATAACAATATTGGTTATAAGGCTGTGTTAAAACAAAAGGAGTATATGAAGCTTATAGTTGCAAATATTATTAACAGGTTCGGTGACTCCATAGATGCTGTTGCATTTACATGGCTGGTATTTACGTTGACAAACAGTGCAGGATGGTCAGCAATTATTTTTGGTATGAACAAGATTCCTACTATCTTTTTACAACCATTTGCAGGTGCTCTGGTTGAAAATTGGAACAAGAAGTTTATCATGATATTTACTGATATAGTAAGGGGCTTGTGTGTGGGATTTGTTGCATTACTGTTTATACTTGATCTTCTTAACCCCTGGATGTTGTTAATGATTACTATTATAATTTCAAGCGCTGAAGCTTTCAGAGGTCCTGCAGGTACGGCAATTCTCCCCAAAATCCTCGACAGGAGCTGTTATGAGTTTGGTATTTCATTGAACTCTGCACTATCTAATGTTGTTGAACTGATCGGGTTAGCAGCTGTTGGTGTAATAATCGGTCTTTTTGGAATACAGACTGCAATCCTCATAGACGCAATAACATTCTTCGGATCAGCATTAATTATTATTTTTATTCATGCAGGGGATAATAAGCATGAGAAAATTAATTTCAATGCAAAAGAATATATTACTACCTTAAAAGGTGGGATGAATTACTTGAAAAACAAAAGAGTAATCCAAAATTATGTATTCCTCGCTATGGTTGCCAACGCAATACTTGTTCCTTTGAATTCCCTACAGGCTCCACTGGTCAAGGATGTATTGAGGCAAGGGGAATATATGCTTTCACTGATCTCTTTTTTGTTGGTGCTTGGTTTGTGTTTAGGTTCGTTGGTTTACCCATATGCAGCAAAATTTCTAAAAACTGGCCTAATTGTGTTAATGGGAGGAATCTCAATCAGCTTTTACTACTTTGTACTTATAATATGTGGATATATTAGTAATCACGAGATTCTGATATACATTATCTGCTCCATATCTTCATTCATAACGGGAAGTGCACTTTCTCTTTTAATGTCAGCAGTGAATGTTCAATTTATAAAACAGGTAGAAACAGAGTATCTGGCAAGAGTAGGGGCAATAATGAGTGCAGGCTGTGTTGGTGCTATACCTATTGTATCCTTCGCTGCAAGTATATTAACAAAGTTAATGTCCATATCCGAAATATTCTTAATAATCAGCGCTACCGGAATAGTATTCTTTCTGATAATTCATTCAATTAAAGTAAGGTTTGAGTAGTAACTTATAATACATATTTGACTTTTGTTTTCAATTAATAACTGCTATTATATAGATAGCTTGGTATATGGAGGTGTAAGCAATGCCGGTTACATTTAATAGGGAAATAAACTATGTAGAAGAAGCAAGTTTGATACTTTACAATTACGTAAATGCACATTCCTACGAAAAAATGGAAAAGGAAGGAATTAGAAGAATTACATACGACAGTGACATATACAGAAAGCGATTTCAAAAGATTAATAGGATAAGCAGTTATGTCATTGAGAATATGAGAACTGAAAAAAGCAGGCTGGAATATTTTTTTAAAGAAATAGGTAATTCCAGCAACTGTCTTTGTAGTTATCTCCTTCCACTCCACTCAAATAAACAGTATAGCTCGGTGAATGAATATGAGATAGCTGAAAAGAGTAAAAGTAGAGAAGATATTATTAAGAAATTTGAATACATTTTGGGTGATTATTATATCGTCGGAAAGAATAACGATGAACCTGTAGAGACATTGGAAGATATAGTCAGATTAATGAATAAGGGTGATTTTTCGTCTGAGGAAAAATGGAAGATACTACAAGCCATTATTGAGCACAAAACGCATCTGGAGGAATTATGCCTTATCCTGTCCAAAACTGTAAAGCTTCTGGAAGAATGCAAGGACGAAATTAGTGAGTTGGAAGCAGAGTTTTATGATTATTGGATTAACTATGTTAATAACAAAAATTTCCTGGAGCAGTTGCAAAAATGTACTAATGTTTCATGGGAATTCAGTGAAAAGGGAATTGTTATAATGCCTATTATATTTATTCCCCATGCAATAACAATAAGTTTTACAGATGCTGATAAAAAGGATGTGGACATTATCCATATCGGTATAGTATTAGATTCAAATTTGTGTATAAAGCCCGTCACAGTTGATTTTGAGTATCTAAATAATGCTTTAAAGCTCTTAAGTGATAAAAGCAAGTTTGAAATCCTCCGACTCATCAAGGAAAAACCTTCTTATGGCTTTGAAATTGCAAATGAACTTAATCTGTCCACATCAACCATTTCATATCATATGAACGGTCTTATTACTGCAGGTCTGGTATTGATTGAAAAAGATGCAACCAGGATATACTACAGCACTAATAAAGATATATTGGCTAATATTTTAGATGATATTGGTCATCTGTTGCTCTGAAAAAGATTTGACCATTCCTGCAAAGTATTTATGAAAGCTCAGATCCTCCGTCAGCTCGGGATGGAAGGATGTTGCCAGCATATTTCCCTGGCGGCAGGCGACAATATGCCCATCCAGTCTTAACAAAACTTCAACCTGTGGAGCAACGTCCACCACATAGGGTGCCCTGATAAAAACAAGAGGTATTTTTTCTTCTGAAAGCGGCGGCAGATCAACAAAGGCGGTAAAGCTATCCAACTGTCTGCCGTATCCGTTTCTCATAACTTCAATATCCATTACCTCCAGATGCCTTCTATCATCATTGGTTATTTTTTTTGCCAGAATTATCAATCCGGCACAGGTGCCCCAAACAGGCATTCGATTTTTTATACAAGTTTTAAGAGGAGCTGTAAGTTCAAAATCAGCAAGAAGTTTGCCGATGGCAGTACTTTCTCCACCGGGGATAATCAGACCGTCAATTTGATCTAAATCACTTTTATATTTGACAGAGCAGGCTTTTAAACCATCTATCTTATTCAACATGTCGAGATGCTCCTGAACGGCACCCTGCAAACCAAGAACTCCTATTGTTTTCATTGAATATTCTCCTTAAATTGGCTATAGCATATTTTAATTGTCTGAATCCTTTAAGCTACATCTCAATATATAATTGGGAAAACCTTACTCGAATATTTATTAGAGAGTATTGTAGCAGAAGAAAAATGAACGTGTATGTGAGATTGGAAAAAAGTGCCGTTTGACATTTGGTCCACAAGCAGTTTTTCTAAAGGGAGTGTTGTGAACGAAAGAAAAAACGAAGTTTTTTCCTAAGAGCTTTAGCGTAAGCTAAAGCTCTCTTTTTTTACCAGCCTCTTGAAGCATAAAGGCTATTTTCTGAAAGTTCTCTCACATCTATGGAATCCATAGCAGTACCGAGTTCTTCAGAGACCTCTGCAATTATAGCAGGATCATTGTAGTAGGTTGTTGCCTTTACAATGGCGCGGGCTCTCTTTTCCGGATCGGAGGATTTAAATATTCCCGAGCCTACAAATACACCATCACAGCCAAGCTGCATCATCAAAGCCGCGTCGGCAGGTGTAGCTATACCACCGGCAGCAAAATTAACGACAGGAAGCTTGCCGTTCTCATGTACAAACAGTACCAGGTCATAGGGGGCACCAAACTCTTTCGCTATGGTCATCAGCTCCTGCTTTGAGGCACTTTGAACCTTCCTTATGTCGGAGGTTACGGTTCTCATGTGTCTCACTGCTTCCACAACATTACCTGTACCGGCTTCACCTTTTGTCCTGATCATAGAGGCGCCTTCACCAATTCTCCTGAGAGCTTCACCAAGATTTTTTGCTCCGCATACAAATGGAACCTTGAAAGTATGTTTATCAATGTGAAAATCTTCATCTGCAGGTGTGAGAACTTCACTTTCATCTATATAATCAATTGATAGAGCTTCCAGAACCTGTGCTTCAACAAAATGGCCGATACGTACTTTAGCCATCACTGGAATTGAAACAGCTTTCTGAATTTCTTTTATCATTTTTGGATCGGACATTCTCGCAACCCCACCCATTTTTCTTATGTCCGAGGGAACTCTTTCAAGAGCCATAACTGCAACAGCCCCGGCTTTTTGAGCAATTTCAGCTTCTTTTGCATTAACAACATCCATTATTACTCCGCCTTTTAGCATTTGAGCAAGGTTTTTGTTTAGTTGATATCTCTCAGTCATTATTATTCTCCTTTACAAATCATAAATAATAAATTATACTAAATTGTAACGTAACAATTTAGTTATTTGATTAAGTAATTTTGTATATTTTTACATATAGTGTTTAATAAGTCAATATATTTGTATGAAATGCGAGGATAATATGAGTATTGTATCGGTACAATTAGAAGAAGGCAAACAACCAAAATATCTTCAGCTGTTTGAACATATAAAACAATTAATAACAACTGGAGAATTAAGGCCGGGAGAAAAGCTCCCAACTGTCAGAAGTTTATCCCAAAGCCTTAATATCAATAATATAACTGTAGTAAACGCTTATAAGCAGCTTGAAAACAATAAATATATAACTGCAAAGAAAGGAAGCGGCTATTTCATTACAAACCTAAAAATTCAGAAAGAGGACACCCTATCCTCAGGAGATTTAGGAATGATGATTGATTCCAATGCAATAAATTTTGCCAGTGCTACTGCACACCCGTCTATTTTTCCTACTGAATCCTTCAAAGAGTGCATAAATGAAGTTCTTGAAAGAGATAAGGGCTATGCTTTTGGTTACCAGGAAAGCAATGGCTTTAGGCCCTTGAGAAATGCAATCCTTGAATATCTTAATAAAAAATATAATATCAAGGCAAAGAGTGAGGAAAATGTTCTGATAGTCTCAGGAGCACAGCAGGGAATAGATCTGATAGGAAAGGCATTACTGAATCCTGGAGATTATGTTATAACTGAAAACCCGACCTATGATGGTGCAATAACCTTATTCAAGTCAAGAGGAGCTCGTGTAGTCGGTGTAAATATGGAGGATGACGGAATTGATGTAATTGACCTAGAAAAGAAGATTCGAATCTGCAAGCCTAAAATAATATATCTGATGACTTATTGTCAGAATCCTACAACAGTAAGTTATAGTCGGGAGAAAATGGAGCTGGTACTCAATCTTGCCCAAAAATATAATATTTATCTTGTTGAAGATGATACCATGTCAGAGCTTAATTTTAACGATAAGAAGCTCATTACCTTAAAATATCTTGATAAAAGCAACAGGTATGTCATATATATAAAAAGTTTTTCAAAAATACTCATGCCTGGATTAAGAGCCGGCTGTATGATCCTTCCCGACCTGCTGGTTAAGGATTTTACCAAAATAAAGCATAATAGTGACCTATCATCTTCAGGGCTTATTCAAAGGGCATTGGACTTATATTTTAGAACTGGAAGATGGGAGGAGCATCTTCATTATATGAAGGAAATATACCTGGGCAAATATGAATTCATGCTTGGACAGCTTGAAAAATTGGTGCAATATGGAGTCAAATACAGTAAACCCGACGGGGGATTATATTTTTGGGTACAGCTGCCAAAGAAGCTATCAGCTCGTGCCATCTATATGGATTGTAAGGAAAATGGATTGGTGCTGATACCTTCCGATATTTTTTATGAACTGGATAATAAACAAAAGGACAGATGTCTCAGGCTAAGTTTTGCCTCCTCCAGTATAGAGCAAATCAGAAAGGGCGTGGAAATCCTGGAAAAGTGCATTATTGGGCTGACAAATGTCAATCTACCATGAGTAATTACCAATACCTGAACGGGGGATACCTCTTTTTTATAAAAAGATTACGGGAATAATATTTATTGAAAGTACTATGTGTCAGACCGTAATCTATCAGTTTTGGTACTCCGTCAATCAAGCCCCAGCTGGATATTCGGAAAAGATCGTCTGTACTGATATGGTTATTATTTATATCTTCAATAAGATTGCTTTTTATTGCAAGAGACTTCATATTGTTAACATTATAATACCTGTAAACGGATCTTATATTCTTGAGTTTTATTGCTTTAGCCATTATAAGAAAGCGATCATCCTCGGAAATATATACTATATCTGCCAAAAGATCCGATTTCCGGCTGCTGTAAATTTTGAACTCGTTTCTATTCTGTTCCAGACCGCGTATATCCCTTGCTACCTTGACAACAAACCCGTTATTCATATTAAAGACATACCTGCAGGAACCTCTGCCCATAAGCTTGAATTCTCCGTTCCTGATGCTATTTATAATATCCTGATCACTATTCTTCATAAAACTTACCACTAACTTTGATTAATCATAATACAGAATATTCAAAGGTCTCTCTTTGTGTGTTAATGCCCCCTGGTTTTCTTGTGAAGTTATAAATGTTAAACATATAATTCAATAAAAACTGAGTTAAATAAAGATGTATAAAATGAGCAATAAAATGAGCAGACGAATTTTCTCCAGTTAATCCTTGACGAAAAAAAATTGTTGATGTATTATATTTTTAATTATCATCAAATTTATGCTGTAATAGATTTTTGACTATACAGCATAAAATTGAATTGTACAACTTAATGACCTAAACATGATGACTGGAAAGAGTAGAAAGCAATTGGCTTTGCAGAGAGTGGGCATTTGGTGGAAGTCCACAGGTTCAAGCTTTTGAAAATCATCCATGAGTTGCAGCCTGAATCATACAAAGGGCAGCATTCTATTTCAGAAGAATGCTATTCCAGGTAAGGTGTGCCGGTGAGGAGCCGTTAAAGAATGAAGTGATTATTGTCACGTTTTAATTTCTATGTCCAGAGTATTCAACATGTGACAAAATAAATTGGGTGGTACCGCGAAAACAGCCTCGTCCCTTTCAAGTCAATTATAATATTGACTATGTGGATGAGGCTTTATATATGTAATTAATTCTATTAACAAAAATATGGAGGTAATTTTAAGATGTCAGAAGATTATGGAAAGACCCTGAATCTGCCACAAACAGATTTCCCAATGAGAGCAAATCTGCCACAAAGAGAACCTGAATTCCTGCAAAAGTGGGAAGACATGGATATTTATCATAAGCAACTTGAAAAAGCTAAGGGAAAGCCGGTTTTTATTTTACATGACGGACCGCCTTATGCAAACGGTGGAATCCATCTCGGCACTTCATTAAATAAGATACTAAAAGATATAGTTGTAAAATACCATAGTATGGCTGGTTACTATACACCTTTTGTTCCCGGTTGGGATACTCACGGACTACCCATAGAGCAGAGAGCCATTAAGGAACTCGGCCTTAAAAGACATGAGGTAGGCCCTGTAGTATTCAGAGAAGCCTGCGAAGGTTTTGCAATGAAATACCTGGATATACAGAGAAACGCTTTCAAACGTCTTGGAGTAAGAGCGGACTGGGAAAACCCATACATTACTTTAAAGCCTGAATTTGAAGCAAAGCAAGTAGAGGTTTTTGGAGAAATGTGTAAAAAGGGACATATCTACAAAGGTCTGAAGCCTGTTTACTGGTGTCCAGATTGTGAAACTGCACTAGCCGAAGCTGAAATAGAATACGCAGATGATACAACTTTATCAATATACGTAAAATTTCAGGTTAAAGATGATAAAGGCCTGTTTAATGGTGTTGCTGAAAAAGACAAGGTTAACTTTGTAATATGGACAACAACCACCTGGACCTTGCCAGCCAATCTGGCGATATGTCTGAATGAAAACTTTGAGTACTCAATTGTTAAAGTAAACGATGAATATTATGTTCTTGCCACTGAACTTGTTGAAAATACCATGAAAGCAGCAGAGATAACAGATTATGAAACAGTAGCTCAGTATAAAGGAAACGAGCTGGAAGGAATGGTTTGCCAGCATCCGTTTATTGATAGAGATTCATTAGTTATAGTAGGTGACCATGTAACTCTTGAAGCAGGTACCGGCTGTGTTCATACTGCTCCGGGACATGGTGCCGAGGACTTTATGGTTTGTCAGAAGTATAAGATTCCTACGGTTGTTCCTGTTGACAGCAAGGGTTACCTTACCAAAGAAGCAGGTCCGTTCGCCGGCTTGTTCTATAAAAAATCAAATGCTGCAATTATTGAGAGACTGACAGAGGACGGAAGACTGCTGGCTTCAGAAAAAATCTCCCATCAATATCCGCACTGCTGGAGATGTAAGGAGCCAATCATATTCCGTGCTACAGAACAGTGGTTTGCTTCAATAGACAGCTTCAGAGAGGATGCTCTTGAGGCAATAAAGACTGTTAAATGGGTACCTGAATGGGGACAGGAAAGAATCACCAACATGGTAAGGGACAGAGGTGACTGGTGTATTTCCAGACAAAGAATATGGGGAGTACCTATTCCGATCTTCTACTGTAAGGATTGCGGTAAGGAACTGATTACAGACGAAAGTATAAAGGCAGTAGCAGACCTTTTTAGAGTAAAGGGTTCAAATGCGTGGTATGCATTGGATGCTTCCGAGATATTACCTAAGAATACAAAATGCTCCTGCGGTCACGGAGAGTTCACCAAGGAAACAGACATAATGGATGTATGGTTTGACAGCGGTTCCAGCCACGCGGCAGTTTTGGAAGAAAGAGAAGATCTCTTATGGCCTGCCGACCTTTATCTGGAAGGCAGCGACCAGCATCGCGGCTGGTTCCAGTCTTCACTATTGACATCAGTAGCGACCAGAGGTGGTGCTCCTTATAAAAAGGTTCTGACTCACGGTTATGTTATAGATGAAGAAAAGAGGAAGATGTCTAAATCCCTGGGCAATGGTATAGACCCGGCTGATGTTATAAAAGAATACGGAGCGGATATATTAAGACTTTGGGTTGCTTCCTCCGACTATACTACCGATATTAAAATTTCAAAGGATTTGCTAAAACAGCTTTCTGAAGTATATAGAAAAATCAGAAATACTGCCAGATACATTCTTGGAAATATCAACGACTTCAACCCTAACACTGATAGCGTTGACTACAGCGAGATGAATGAGCTTGACAGATGGGCTTTATATAAAATGACCAACCTTATTAAAAAGGTAAATGAGGCTTACAGCTCTTATGAATTCCATATGATGTTCCATTCAATACACAATTTCTGTGTTGTCGATATGAGTAACTTCTATCTGGATATAATAAAGGACAGACTTTACACCTCAAAGCCTGAATCGAAGGAAAGAAGAGCTGCTCAGACTGTTATGTATGAAATACTCCAGTCACTGGTAAGGATGCTTACACCTGTTCTTGCATTCACCACAGAAGAAATATGGCAGTTCATGCCCCACAGAGCAGGTGATGATGTAGAAAGTGTTCAGCTCAACAGCTGGCCTGAAATAAATGAGAAATATGTAGATACTGCTTTGGCTGAAAAATGGGATAAAATTCTTGCTTTACGTTCAGATGTTTCAAAAGCACTGGAAGTTGCAAGAACAAACAAGACAATTGGTCACTCCTTAAATGCCAAGGTGACAATTTATGCAGACGGTAATGATTATGATTTTATTAAGAGCATTGAAGAGGAACTGGTAACTATATTTATCATTTCAAGTGCTGAGGTCAAGAAAATCCAGGAGGCTTCCCAAGAGGCTCAGAACGGTGAAGAAATGCCTGCTATAAAGATAGCAGTTGAGCAGGCTCCCGGAGAAAAATGTGAAAGATGCTGGATGTATAGTGAATATGTAGGCAATGATGACAAGCATCCTACGCTTTGCGAGAGGTGTGCTGAAGTAGTTGAATAATGGCATTTAAGGTTCGACAGATATGCGAAAACATTTTGAGTACCCAAATTGGGAGCTCAAAATGCTTTTCGCGTATAAGAACGCAGGGGTAGGCTAGTGTATGGTTGACATAATATAAATGAAGTATGGTAGATCATGAACAAACGGTAGACATGGAGAGAAAAATGATTAGACACATGATTAATTTAAAGGAAAGAAGCTATCCTATTTGTATAACTACCAGCTTTGAGGAGCTTGGTAGAACGGTATCAGCATTAAGAACTGGGAAAAAGCTTATTATTGTAACTGATGAAAACGTTGACAGGCTTTATTCCGATGAATGTGTTAAAAAGTTTGAGGAAAACGGCTTTGAGGTATACAAGCACGTCCTTGTTCCCGGCGAAGAGCACAAAACTCTTGATGCCGTTTCTGGGATATATGGGAAGCTTATAGAGCACAAACTGGATAGAAGCAGTACACTTGTTGCACTGGGCGGAGGCGTCGTAGGCGATATTTCGGGCTTCGCCGCAGCTACATATATGAGAGGCATAAATTTTGTACAAATACCAACTACATTGCTATCTCAGGCAGACAGCAGTGTTGGCGGAAAAACAGGTGTAGATTTTCACGGACATAAAAATGCTGTTGGAGCTTTTTATCAGCCCAAGCTTGTATTTATTAACGTAAATACAATAAAATCACTTCCAAAGCGTGAAGTTTCTGCAGGTCTGGCGGAAGTAATAAAACATGGTCTGATTATGGATGAAGAGTACTGTGAGTATCTTAATGATAATGCTCATAAAATATTTGTCTTTGATGAAAATGTCCTTCAATTCCTTGCAAAAAGAAATGTCTCAATAAAAGGACATGTTGTCGAACAGGATGAGAAAGAAGATGATTTGAGAGCTATTTTGAATTTGGGGCATACTATAGGACATGCTATAGAGACGGTTCAAAATTTCAAGCTATTACATGGTGAATGCGTTGCTATAGGAATAGTTGGAGCCTTCAAACTTTCACATTATATGAATATCCTGCCCGAGACAGTATTGGAACAGGTTAAGTCCATGCTTTTAAAACTTGAACTTCCTGTTTCGCTGCCGGGTATGGATGTAGAAAAGGTCTACAACCAGATATACCATGACAAAAAGGTAAAGGATAACCAACTGAAATTCGTGCTTCCAAGGAGAATAGGTGAGGTATTCCAATGCACAATTGACGATATTGCTCTGCTGAAAAATGTTTTGCGGGATCTGGCTAAATAAATTATTTACTGTTTTGCAATTACCGTCGGGAAAATCCGTCGGTAATTTTTTTGTATAAATATAGACTAATTTAACAAACATAATGTTATAAAAATATTAAAGGAGTTAGTCTGACAGATGGCAAACAATAATCAGCTTTTAGACCATTTAAACAAAAAAATTGATGAAATGTCCTTAAAAATGGAAAAGATGAAATTTGTTGATTATGTTTATTTTCTGGAACATCCCAGAAAAATGTTATGGGCTAACTTTATAAGCGGGTTGGCCAGAGGTTTTGGGATTGCAATTGGTTTTACCATATTGGGTGCTGTAGCTATTTATTTCCTGAACAAAATAGTACAGTATAACCTCCCGTATATTGGAGAGTTTATCAGTGATATAGTCAAAATTGTTCAAACTAGTATGCGAAATGTCAGATAAGAAGAAATAATAAATTCAGGTTAAATACTATTTTGTCACTGCAAAGCAGCGGAATGGAGAGTTAAATGGAAAAGCATAGATTGGAACAGCTAAAAGAAACCTTAAAAAATCAGGAAAAAAATATGATTGAAACTATGAGGACAATGCACAGAAACGGGGATGCTGACATGAGCGAGCACTACCCAACGGAGTTGTCAAATTATGATAATCATCCTGCCGACCACGGTACTGAACTTTATACTCTTGAGTTAAGTATGGCCTTAAAGGTTCATGAACAGACAAAATTAAATGATATACAGAAGGCTTTAAAGAAATTTGAAAATGGAATATATGGGAAATGCGAGCATTGCAATAGGGAAATAGGTTATGAAAGACTTGAGGCCAAGCCCAGTGCTGGTTTATGTTACGAATGTGAAATGGAGTTGGAGTCAGCAGAAAGAAATACGGCTGATCAGCAGTATGGTGAGGTGTTTGATTCTCCCTTCGGTAGAAAATATCTTAACAGCCAGGAAGATGACGAATTTGAGGGTATGGATCAATTAAACGACGTTATAAAATACGGTTCTTCAGATTCACCTCAGGATATGGGTGGGTATGCCGATTTTGAAGAATACTATACAAATGAAATTGATAATCAGGGAATAGTTGAAGAGATAGATAAGATATCAAATCAGCAGTATAAGGATCAGTTGCCATAGAAATGATAAGTAGTTCAAAATAGAAAGTAGGAGACATTAACAATAAACAGAGCTAAATGATAGGTAAAAAAGGGGATGTAACAGATTAAAAAATCTGGTGCATCCCCTTTTAACACTTTTTTGATATTTTGAAGTTGTTTTTAGCTTTTTAACATAAACAAGTTAATGTATGGGGTAATTATCCCATCATCAA
>JAEYWA010000120.1 GCA_023431385.1 Bacillota bacterium
GCTTAGAACGGAGCAGAAGTCTGAATATGATCAGAATAATTATGAAGCATTAAAAGACAGAAAAGATTGGTGGAGTATAGAATAACAGAATCCATCGTTGTATCTTTCATAAAAAAAGGGTACAATAAACTAAACAGATGTTCAAACAGTCCAGCGTAAGTCTACGGTGGACCCTGTTTGCGTATGCAGATGATTTATATGAAATGAGGATAAAGTAATGTTTATTATTGTAGGATTAGGCAATCCTGGACTTCGTTATGAACATACCAGACATAATGTTGGATTTGATTGCATTACCCGTATTGCAGAAGAATATAATATTAAGATGGATTATATCAAACATAAGGCAGTCTGTGGCACAGGCTATATAGAAGGACAGAAGGTGCTTCTTGCCATGCCACAGACCTATATGAACCTAAGTGGCGAAAGTGTGAGACCTTTGGTGGATTTTTATAAGATTACGGAGGAAGAGCTTATTGTCATTTACGATGACATCAGCCTAGATGTTGGGCAAGTGCGTATCCGTAAAAAAGGGAGTGCTGGTGGGCACAACGGCATGAAGAATATCATTGCCCACTTAGGAACTCAGGAGTTTACTCGAATTAAAGTAGGTGTTGGCAACAAGCCGGAAGGCTGGGATTTGGCGGACTACGTTACCGGACATTTTTCTACGGAAGACAGGGCAGTAATTAACGATACAAGGAAGAAGGTGGCTCAGGTAGTAAAAACTATTCTCACTGAGGATGTGGATGCTGCTATGAACCAGTTTAATAAAAAGGCTTAGCAGAGCCACAAACTGCTTTTGGAGGAACCATGAATACTTTTTTCTACCCCTTAAAGGAACTAAATGAATACATGGAGTTGGACCATGACCTGAAGCTGGATTTAACCCCGGTACAGCTGACTGGCTGTATTGATTCCCAGAAGTGCCATTTGATGGCGGGAATCGGGGAAGAAAGTCGGTTTAAGGTCATTGTCACGTATAATGAATTGAAAGCCAAGGAAATCTATGAGGATTTCCGTTTATATGAGAAAAATGTATTTCTCTATCCTGCCAAGGATATTATTTTCTACAGTGCAGATATCCATGGTCATGCTATTGTAAGAGAGCGGTTGATGGTACTTAAGAAGTTACTTGAGAATGAACCGGCCACTATTGTCATGACGATTGATGGAGCAATGGACCGTATCCTTCCTTTAGAGCAGTTAAAGAGTAGGGTACTTATTATAGAGATTGCCAAGGAATATGAGTTTGAAAAGCTGATTGAGCAACTGGTATTACTGGGTTATGAGCGAAGTGTTCAGGTGGAGACCCCTGGTCAGTT
Organism: Bacillota bacterium; assembly: GCA_023431385.1. Classification (GTDB taxonomy): domain Bacteria; phylum Bacillota; class Clostridia; order Acetivibrionales; family DSM-1351; genus Ruminiclostridium. The sequence continues at coordinate 1,326 of JAEYWA010000120.1, forward strand.
CGCTGTTCGTGGTGGCATCCTAGATATATTTCCTATGACAGAGGAGGCTCCTTACCGTATAGAGTTCTGGGATGATGAAGTGGATACCATCCGTTCTTTTGATGTGGAAAGCCAGCGCTCCATCGAAAATGTTAACCAGCTTAACATCTATCCTGCAACGGAGTTTATCTTCACACCACCTATGGTGGCAAAGGGAAAGAAGAAGATCGAGCAGGAATTTGAGCAGTACTATAATGTGCTAAAAAATGATAAAAAATTAGACGAAGCCAGAAGAATCAAAGAAATCATTGAGGAATTCTTAGAGCGAATCAGCGAATACAATGGCTCCGTTGCCATGGATAGCTTTGTTCCTTACTTTTATGAGAAGACAGTGTCCTTTTTTGACTATTTTACGAAGGATAATACAATTTTCTTCGTCGATGAACCACTTCGCATGGATGAACGGGGTGGGGCCGTAGAGCTAGAATTTCGTGAGGGTATGGCAGGTCGTTTGGAGTCTGGTTATATTCTCCCAAGCCAGGCAGACTCCATATACTCCTATAAAGAGCTATGTGTGAAGCTAGCCCGTCAAAAGACCATAATTCTAAGTACCATGGAGCATAGAACCACCAATATAGCGGCAAAGAAAAAGTATGATCTTACCGTCAAATCCGTCAGTCCTTACAATAAAAATTTTGATGTCTTAGTCAAGGATTTAAAGGCTTGGAAAGAGCTAAAATATCGAATCATACTGATATCCAGTTCCAAGAGTCGTGCAAAACGCTTAAGCCAGGATCTGCTTGATTTTGATCTGAACGCCTTTTATAGTGAGGACTTTACAAGACCGGTACAGCCGGGAGAGATTTTTGTGGCTTCTGGACCTCTACACAGAGGGTTTGAGTATCCTTTGATAAAGTTCGTAGTCATCTCAGAAAGCGATATCTTTGGCTCAAAGAAAGCTAAAAAATTAAAGAAAAAGAAAAACTACGAAGGAAATAGGGTCCACAGCTTTACGGACCTTAATATAGGAGATTATGTAGTACACGAGAACCATGGTCTTGGTATTTACCGCGGTATTGAAAAGATTGAGGTAGATAGTGTTGTAAAGGATTATTTAAAGATTGAGTATGCCGGCAGCGGAGTGCTATACATCCTTGCTACCGGTCTTGATGTGCTGCAAAAATACGCTGGAGCAGATGCTAAGGCGCCAAAATTAAATAAGCTGAATTCCTTGGAGTGGAAGAATACTAAGAAGAAAGTCAAGACAGCCGTGGAAGCTGTGGCGAAGGATCTGGTGGAGCTTTACGCCGTAAGGCAGAAGACCTCCGGTTACCAGTTTGGTCCGGATACAGTATGGCAGCGTGAATTTGAGGAGATGTTCCCATATGAGGAGACAGACGACCAGCTTCAGGCCATTGAGGATGCCAAGAGGGACATGGAGAGCACCAAGATTATGGACCGTCTGATTTGTGGAGATGTTGGCTATGGCAAGACAGAGATTGCCATCCGAGCAGCCTTTAAAGCCGTATCGGACGGTAAACAGGTAGTATTTTTAGTACCGACTACGATTTTAGCCCAACAGCATTATAATACCTTTGTACAGCGCATGATGGATTTTCCAATTAGCATCGATATGATGTCCCGTTTCCGTACGGCCAAGGAGATTAAAAAGACCTTGGAACGTCTGA
>JAEYWA010000161.1 GCA_023431385.1 Bacillota bacterium
TTTCTTTATATAATACGTACATGAAAGTATGTTAATTCTTATTGAAGCGCCGTGTACCGAACGGTATGCACGGTGCTGTGAGAGGTCGGTAGCTGAAATAATCAGCTACCTCCTACTCGATTATATTCTTTCTATTGGAAGAATGAATATATAAGGTATAATAAAAGGGATAGTGTCAAAAGAGGAGAAGTATCCATGCAAAATAAAGTTTTGATTATTGAGGATGAAGAGAGCATCAGAGGCTTTCTAAGAATAAATTTCAGGAAAAATGAATTCATTGTTATAGAAGCGAGTACAGGTGAGGAGGGTATTAATAAAGCCAGACAGGAAACTCCGGATGTTGTATTACTGGATGTAATGTTGCCCGGCATGGACGGATTCCAGGTTTGTGAAATACTGAGAAAAGAGTTTCCGGAAATGGGGATAATAATGCTTACTGCAAGAGGTCAGGATATTGACAGGATAAAAGGCCTGGAATACGGTGCTGACGATTATGTACTCAAGCCGTTTAATACCACCGAAGTTATATTACGGGCAAAATCCCTGCTCAGACGTCTTGGAGGCAGGAGAGCTTCTGAAAGGGAGGAGACGGTAAGCTGTGGAGATTTCAGACTGGATGTTTATTCTCAGCGGGTTTTCAAAAATGATGAAGAAGTAATGCTTACTCCAAAGGAATATCTTTTGTTAAAGCTCTTTCTTGAAAACCGGAACAAGGCTTTTACAAGAGATGAGCTGCTGGATAAGATATGGGGCTATGATTTTATTGGGGATACTAAAGTTGTTGATGTTAATATAAGACGGTTGAGAAGTAAAATTGAAGATGAGAAATCCGCTTCAAAGTATATAGAAACGGTTTGGGGTACCGGTTATAGATGGAGAAAGGAAAGTTAGTATGACTTCCTCGGATAGGAAAAAAACCGCTCAAAAAAGTATCAGAACCAGATTGGTCAGAAATTTTATCATCATTATTTTGATAAGTGTTCTGGCTTTTGAAGGTATGCTGGTATATTTTACCAGACTTTATTTTTATGGTAATGTTGAAAGTATATTAACAAATCAAATAAGAACAGCCTCTGACTTCTATACTCAGTACTTTTCAAATGTTTCTTTAGAGGTAAATATAATTGACAATGCAGATGTATTCTGGAGACAGACCAAGGCTCAGGTTCAGATAATTCAGAAGGATGGTGAGGTTCTGCTTGACTCCGAAGGTCTTAGAACATATCGGAAAGTAGATACTACTGATGTGAAAACAGCCTACAGGGGAGAGAAGGGTGTCTGGACAGGTTATATTTTCAATGCCGAAAAGAAAGAACATGTTATGGCTGTAGCTTATCCATTGACAGCCGACGGTGAACAGGTGGGTGTACTCAGATTCATTACCTCACTTTCACAAATTGACAGGTTAATATTCAATATATCAGGTATATTTATTGGTATAGGTGTAGTAGTTGTACTTGTTGCCATAATTATCAGCCTGATTCTGGCACAAAGTATAGTACGCCCGTTGGTGGACATAACAGCAGCTGCAGGCATGATGGCAAAAGGTAATCTTGATATAAGAATAAAAAAGGGAAGGCACGATGAAATAGGAGTCTTGTCGGATACACTGAATTATATGGTAACTGAGGTGCAAAACAGGGAAAGAATAAAGAATGACTTTATTTCAACGGTTTCACATGAACTCAGAACTCCTTTAACCTCAATTAAGGGCTGGGCCAATACAATAATTGATGACGGATTTAGCGATAGGGAAATAATAAAGGATGGTCTGAATATAATTGTCAAAGAAAGTGACAGACTGGCCAATATGGTTGAGGAACTCCTGGACTTTTCCAGGTTTGTATCTGATAAGGTTGAACTAAACAAACAAAGAACTGATATTTCAGATTTAATTAATTTTATCGAAAAACACATGAAAAGCAGGGCGAAAAAGGAAAGTATTAATTTTACGGTAAGCTGTGAAGACTTACCCGAGGCAGAGCTTGACAGAGATAAGATTAAGCAGGTTTTGCTGAACCTATTAGGTAATTCCTTCAAATTTACACCACCTGGAGGAGCTGTATCGCTTAGAGCTTATTTCGAGGAAGGGAATACAGTATTTAAGGTTGAGGATGATGGCTGCGGTATAAGCAGTGATGAGCTTCCATTTGTAAAAGAGAAATTTTACAAGGGGAAAAATAGCAAATCCCAGACAGGACTGGGTCTTTCCATATGTGATGAAATAGTTAGGCTGCACAATGGTGAGCTAGTAATTGAAAGTGAACCGGGAAGCGGAACGGTAGCAACTGTGAAAATACCGTGTGTGGATAAGGAGAAGGCTCAAAGAAATCAAAAATGATATCAAAGGGGGATCGAGTCCATGACATTTCGGCCATAAGTGTTTTGTACGAAGTGTGAAGCATGGACATATATATGATTCTTAATAGTAGATTACCAGGTAGAATATTTCCGCTTATTCTTATTCTTGCACTTTGCTTTTTGACTGTGGGGTGTAATAGTATTGATTTTGATATAGAAGATTCCATTAATCCGCCCGAGTATGACGATATGGCCATTCAGGGGAGTTGGAAAATAGAGGGGTTTGTTTCAACTTTGCCGGAGGCTAAAGTCGGTGAAATTGATACTGAAAACATTAATAGAAAATATTTGGATAAATGGGCCATATTTGATGACGAAGTTGCTGCGGTGGTATCCGAAACCTGTGTTAACCCGCAATATAAAATCATCAGAACCACCGCCGATTCGCTTATGCAAAACAAGTATAGAATAGATGGTAGTAAACTTGGACTGGGGAAACAGGATGTCTCAATGGTTAATGTCTATGCTGATAATCAGCTTTTCTACGAAGTCATTGTTACCGATAGTAAAAAAGCGTATATCTATATTGACAATGGGTTTCTTGTATTAAGCAAAACCTCTGAAAAAGTTGATAGTGTGCTTAAAAATAAGAGTCTTGAAAATGCCGGTTCAAATGTTGGCAGCGGACAATATGAAGAAGACCCTTTGCTTAGATCTGGAATATTGCTTGGTATCCGTACTGTAGACAATACATATAGAACTGTATGGATTTATTCAAAAAACAGAGAAATAAATGCTGTCAATGATGCAAAACAGCTTTTGGTTCCAAGGGCAAAGGGATTCTGGAGGGTAGGGACCATCAGAGAAAATAATATATATGCTATATATGCCGAACCCTTCGGAGAAGAAAATAA
>JAEYWA010000129.1 GCA_023431385.1 Bacillota bacterium
ATAAACATAGAAGTTCCTATGGGCAAGATTATAGGCTATATCGGTCCCAATGGCGCAGGTAAAAGTACCACTGTAAAAATACTTTTAGGACTCATCAACAGCTATAAAGGTACTGTGAAGGTACTGGATGAGGACATTTCAAACGGAAGTATAGAATACAAAAGAAAGCTGGGCTATGTACCCGAAACCGCAGAGATATTTGATAATCTCACAGCACGTGAATACATAACCTTTCTGGGACAAATGTATGGAATGAGCTATGAGGAAACCGACAGGAAAGCGCTGAAGCTGATGGAACTGTTCGGGATAGAACAGGTTTATGATTCAAGAATTACTTCATATTCAAAGGGTATGAAACAGAAGGTTCTTATAATTTCCAGCCTCATTCACAATCCAGATATATTATTTTTCGACGAACCCTTAAGCGGCCTCGATGCCAATAGTGTAATGGTTTTTAAGGAGATTATGAGCCAGCTGGCAGAGCAGGGGAAGACCATATTCTATTCCTCGCATATCATGGAGGTAGTTGAAAAAATAAGCGACAGGATAATTCTGATTAATAATGGAAGTATTGTTGCTGACGGAACCTTTAACCAACTGAAAGAACAAAATCACGAAGGCAGCCTCGAAAATATTTTCAATCAATTGACCGGTTTTGACAAGCACAAACAGCTTGCTGATGAATTTATAAATGTAATCGGTGCCTGAATAAATGCCCTGTGCCCTGTCCAGCATATACAGACAAATATTTCTTGTTGTATGTACAGACAAATATTTCTTGTTTTGCTCATTGAGTATTAGGTAGAAACAATGGAGGTATAGATGAAGGATTTTTTGTTATTAAGGCTTTTGGATAAAGCAGCAAAAGTGTTCAAAAAGGATGATTCTGATTATTTTCAGTTAAGAATGCTGCTCAAAATAAAGCTGACTATGGACTCACGGAATGTTCCAACAATATTATCAGGTACTAAAAACATAGAGAAGAAAAATATACCTGTGCTTTCAATGCTGATGTATAGCTTCATGGGATTGATGATGTCTATTTTTGTATGGATACCCTTCTCTGCTTTCTATAAAATGAATATCATTCTTGGAATGATTATTTTTATGATTCTTGCAACTATGATTTCTGATTTTTCCACTGTACTGCTGGATGTAAAAGATAAGAATATTTTTTTACCTCGTCCGATAAAGGAAAAGACAATTAAACTGGCTAAAACTATCCACGTATTTTATTATTTGGTGAGAGTAACAATAGCACTCTCGGGACCAACAATTGTTATGTCCTTCTTCAAGTACGGCGTGGCGTTCTCACTGGTTCTGCTGATTGAAATTATCCTAATCTCAGGACTTGTAATGTTTCTTACCTCAATTCTTTATTATATTATTCTTAAATTATTTGATGGCGAAAAGCTTAAGGATATAATAAACTATTTTCAAATAGTACTGACAATATTTATAGCTATCTCATATCAGTTTATCGGAAGGATGTTTGACATTTCACAAATAACAGTCACCTTCACACCTAAGTGGTGGAATTATTTGATTCCGACAACCTGGTTTGCAGCGCCTTTAAGCCTTCTGACTGAAAAAAACCCTTCACAGTTTTACTTGACAGCTTCAATTCTGGCAGTCATAATTCCGGTAATCACTTTCACTATTTACGTTAAATATATTGTTCCATACTTTGAAAAGAATCTCCAGAAACTAAACAACAATAATGGAAAGCTTCAAAAAGGAGATAGAAAATTCAGAGTACAGAAGCTTATATCAAAGATCTTTTGTTCTGATACCCAGGAGAGAGCAGTATACAGATTCACTCTGGATATGATAGCAAGTGAAAGAAAGTTTAAGCTTCAATTGTATCCCAGCCTTGCGTTTGCCGTAATTATGCCCTTTATATTTATTTTTATTAGCTTCGCCGACGGTAATTTCAGTGAAACTCTCAAGGATTTAAAAAACAGTAGCAGCTACTTAAGTATATATATAGGTATAGCTATGTCAAGCCTGTCTGTCAGCTTTATCAGCAGAAGTGAAAAATTCACGGGAGCCTGGATTTATAAGGCCCTGCCGGTTGAAAAGCCTTCCACTATTCTTAGGGGAGCAATGAAAGCTTTTATTTTTAAATATAACATACCACTTATTTCTATACTTGGCGTTGTATTTATCGTAATATATGGACCCCGTATAATTCCGGATGTTTTACTTATGCTTACAAATATGCTTCTGCTGGTAATGTGCTTTTTAAAGGCTGAATCAAAAAAACTGCCTTTTTCCGAGGACTTTCAAAACATGCAGCAGGGAACCAATGCCGCAATGAGCTTTGTTCTATTGCTGATTGCAGGCTTGCTGGCCTTATTCCATTTCGGTGCGACCTTTATACCTTTCGGAGTGACAATAAATATAGCGGTTTCAGCAGTTGTTACAAAGATTGTATGGCATCGCTGCTTCAGGACCACCTGGGATGATATTTTGTTGTAATTACAGACAAGTATGCCAAGGTATTTGTGGACATTTTTTAGATTTCAGGTGGGATTCAATCAATAATTTTAATACATTTAACTCAGAACCTTAAAATTCCTGACAAGCTTTTTGAGGTTCTTTTTATGTTTAATTATCAATGTATTGAAAATGTTAATAAATATTAAGACTCTGTAACTTGGTACTGTGCATAGCTCATGGTATAATAAGGAAGATAATCAAAACAGTACAAAAGCAGAAAGTGAGAGTCAAATGAGGAAAATAATCAGTTTGTTACTTTTGTCGATAATATTTATTTCGGCAATGCTTGGAGTCAGCGCTGAGAAAGCCACCGAAAAAGCCGCCGATTACAGTGGCCAGCTTGAAATCAAATATAACGTGGGATTTAATGATATATATAAGATCGGGTACTCAACTCCGATAAATATAGACATTAAAAACAATTATAAGGATATTAACGGTCAGGTGGAAATTCGTGTACCCAGTTCACCGGGCAAATACATGAGTTATGTCAAGCCCATTAGCCTTCAGAAAGGTGCTGAGAAGTCAGTAGCCATAAGTGTTCCTATAGGCAATGAATATCGTTCAAAATATGCAATCAATATTTATGACGGCAATGATAAGATTTATGAGAATACAATTAGTACTGTGGCTAACAATAATATTACTACCTTTATCGGTATTCTCAGCGACGATTTTGACAGTCTTTCCTATATTAATTCTGTTCCGGCGTCAACAGGTGTTTCTTTGATAACCAAAACCATCAAGCTCGATGAAAAAAATTTTCCTGAGGATATTTTTACCTTGAAGGCCTTCAATATATTAGTTATTAATGATTTTGATACCTCAAGACTAAGTAAGGCCCAATATGACATTTTAAAGCAATGGGTTAAAAACGGCGGAACATTAATTGTGGGAACAGGATCAAAATATAATAAAACCCTGTCCATATTCAAGGATGATTTTATTGAGGGCACTCAGGGAAGTATTCAGGAAATAACAACTTCCAGGATATATGAGCTTGCAACCAATGGAGATAATAAAAACGAAATCAGGCTTGACGTTTTAGCTCTAAATATAAAAGACAGTACTACTGTTCTGGAAGACAAAAATGTTAAGCTGGTACAGGCACATACAAAGGGAAAGGGTGTAGTGGGTATACTTTCTTTTGATTTGGGAAAGGCACCCTTTGTTAACTGGAACAATAACACTCCCTTTATGCAAAAGGTTCTTGAACTGGTGAATCCTGCTTTGACAAGTCCAAACAGCAGTATGGATATGGGCAGCTTTTTCAGAAACAATACCTACGCTATACAGGAGGCAGTAAACCAGTTTTCTGAAATGGCGGCAGCCAGGACCTCAAGTTATTATCTTATATTGTTTTTATATATTTTATTTGTTGCTCCCTTAAGTTACTTCATACTAAAAAAACTGGATAAACGCGAATGGATGTGGCTTACGGTTCCAGTTCTCGCGGTTATTTTCGGAGCGTTGGTCTTTATAACGGGTACGGGGACGCGATCAGGTAAAATAACAACCAATATGATTTCCTACATTACTCTTGATAAAAACGGAAGCGCTTATGCTGATACATTTGTAGGTATTTTGAACGCAAATAAGTCAAAGGTTAAAATATCGGGACAAAATGGTGAAAGAATTATTCCTGTATCAAATAATTACTATTCCGATCAGACCTTTGAAAAAGAGGTTCTGGAAGCAACTGTATTCACAGGGGAAAACGGAGGGATAGAATATAGAAACAGTAGTTTGCTGGAAACCAAAGTACTTCAGCTTCAGGAAAATCAGATTGAACTGGGGAAAATTGAAACTAATCTGAATATCCAAAACGGTAAAATAAGAGGAACTATAAAAAATTCTACGGGTTTGGATATAATAGATTGCGTGTTACTAATGCCCGAGGGGTACTATAAAATCGAAAGCCTAAAAAATGGCGAAACCTTTACTCTTGATGCAGTAAATTATTCAAGTCACAACGGAAATATATACGAAATGGTACAGGGAGTGTATTTTAGGCGGACCTCCTCAGGGAAAAGCGAGGATGAGCGGAAGAGAAATATGGATTTAAGACAGGAAGGAAATATCCTGCAAAGAATGTATGATTACGGCAATACACAGATTGATGGTATAAGATTAATAGGCTTTTCCAAGTCAGAAATTCATAAGCCACTTCTTGTAAATGGGGTTGAGGCTAAAAAACACGAGAGAAATGTTTTAATAATGCCTATTGATGTTAAGTTTAAAAATGGAGACATAATGGAATATCCCCTGGGTTTTGTACCCTTTGAAGTTACAAATACATCAAATCTCCATTATGAAACACAAATGAAAAGGTTCTTTGGAAACGGTTCTGCAGAACTACTGTACAGGCTTGATAAAAATATGACAGTGGATGAATTCCAGGTAAAAACCTTATCCATACTATATAAAACAAATAGTTCATCTTACAGTATTTTTAATTTACAGCAACAAGCATACCAGCCTTTAAGCGATATTGTAGTGAGCGGGGAAAACCTAAAAGATTATTTATCTTCCGATAATACGATTAAAATAAAGCTGGAAGTAACCGACGGCGAGATCGGAATACCTCAAATAGCAGCAAAAGGGAGGAGTAAATAATGCTTAAAATAGAGAGTCTCTGTAAGAACTATGGAAAATTCCGTGCAGTAAATGACCTGAACCTTCATATTCCAAAAGGTGAGATTTTCGGGTTTGTAGGTCCCAACGGTGCGGGTAAAACCACAACAATGAGAATTATCTGCGGACTATTGGATGCTACTTCAGGTAAGGTTTATGCAGATGGTATAGATGTTGTTAACAGACCTAAGGAATTAAAAAGGAAAATCGGGTACATGCCTGACTTTTTCGGAGTATATGATGACTTGAAGGTAATGGAGTATCTTGAATTTTACGCATCAATTTATAACATAAAGGGTGCCGAAAGCAAAAAGGTATGTCGGGACTTGCTTGAACTGGTGGACTTAAAAGACAAAAGAGATTTTTATGTGGACAGCCTCTCAAGAGGTATGAAGCAAAGGCTTTGCCTTGCACGTAGCCTGGTGCACAACCCGGATCTGCTTATTTTGGATGAACCTGCTTCAGGTATGGACCCCAGAGCAAGAATAGAAATGAAGGAGATTCTTAGAACCCTTAAAGGTATGGGGAAAACAATAATTGTAAGCTCTCATATTCTACCTGAGCTTGCAGAGCTATGTACTGCTATCGGGATAATTGAAAAGGGTCGCATTGTTATGAGCGGCACAGTTGAGGAGATTACCCGCAAGGTTTACCATACTCAGACTGTCAGAATAAAAGTAATAAACAAGCTGGAGGAGACCATAAGGATACTCCAGGAATATCCTGACATTGACGGAGTAAATTCGGTAAGTGAAAATGAGGTTGAGGCCTCCTTTAATGGAGATGAGGTCTTTATGAATACACTCCTGGTAAGATTAATACAGGGAAATATTCCGGTAACAGCCTTCAATCAGCTGGATGGAAATCTGGAAGACATATTCATGAAGGTTACTGCAACAGAGGAGGTAAAGCAATGAGTGCAAATACTGAAAAAAGATATTTTAGAATAAACCCGGTGCTGCTTAAGGAACTAAAGGTGAAAATGAGAAGCTGGAGAGCAGTAATATTAATCGGGAGCTACAATCTGGTACTTTTACTGCTAGCAATATTTATTATGAGACTAACTGTAAACAACGATATTGGAGTACCTACCCAGTCAACCATATTCGGTACTTATGCGTTTTTGGTAGCCGCTCAATTCGGATTGATAACTTTGATAGCTCCCGCACTAACAGCCGGAGCCATTTCAGGAGAACGTGAAAAGCAAACTTTGGACATTCTGTTGTCAACAACCTTAAACCACGGGTCGATTATTACAGGTAAGCTATTTTCCTCACTTAGTCAGATCATTTTGCTGCTTGTATCGTCAGCGCCTGTATTTTCAATAATATTTTTATACGGTGGGATAGGACTGGTTCAGCTTTTACAGGTTTATTTGTTTTTCATTGTCATAGCAATAACCTTGGGAAGTGTGGGTATTTTCTTTTCAACCTTCATTAAGAAGAGTACTGCGGCAAACGTTTTGACCTATGCAGTTGTGGTGTTTCTCTACCTGGGAACAATACTTATCTCTGTGTTCTATATACAGCTGGTGATAATGCCTTATTATTCAAACAAACCGTATAGCGAAACCTTCTGGCTATTCAACCTGAACCCGGCTGTTGCTTTGGTTTCTTTAGTTGTAGATCAGTTTCAGGAGGGAGCAGGCAGGATTCTGCCGGGTTTGACTTTGACTGTTCAGCAGGGAAAGCTTCATTTGTGGCATATAAACGTTATATTTAATATTTGCTTATCGGCTTTCCTGTTGTTTATTAGCTCGATAAAACTCAATCCTGTTAAAAGAAAGTGGCTTAAAAGAAAGTAGTTAAAAGAAAGTAGTTAAAAGAAAGTAGTTTAAAATAAGTAGTTAGAAAAAAAGTGGTTATTAGGAACGTAGTTAAAAGTGGTTAAGAGAGGTAATAAATGAGGCTTCATACTCCTTACGGTAAAATTTCATACACCCTCGGTAAGGCCCGAAACAGGATAGTTTTAAAGAAAATCCTACAGCATGCTGTTATAGGAATTATAGCTGCTTTGGCAGCCGGAATTGCTTTGGGACTTATATCTAGAGTTATACCCATTTACAGGGTTTATATAATATGGGGATATGTGGGGACGGCAATTATTATTTTGTCATTACTTAGTGTTTTCCTATTCCTGCCAAAAAAAAGAGAAGTAGCAGTACTGCTGGACTCTTTTGGGCTGCAGGAGCGAATAGTCACTTCGTTGGAAGTGGAAAAGGAAGAGTCAGAATATAAGGAGCTTTTGCTCGAGGATACTGTAAACAAGCTGGCTACACTTAATTACAGGGAGAAAATCAAATTGGCTCCTCAAAAAAAACTGTTGGCAGCAGTAATAATTCTTTTACTGACCTTCGGTGTCACGGTGCTTCTGCCTCAGCCTATGCAGGAAGAGGCTCAAAAAAAACATGAGTTAAATGAGTACAAAAAAGAGCAGAAGAGGAAGGTAGAAAAGACAGAGAAGCAAATAAAAGAGAATCCGGCACTTACCGAAATACAGAAAAAAGAGCTGCTGGATAAACTAAAGGCTTTAAAGCTGGAACTTAAAAACTCCAAGGATACCAAGGAAACTGACAAGGCTCTTGAAAAATTGGCTAAAAAGCTGGAGCAAAAGATTGATAGGACAAAGGCTGAAGATTTAAAAAATATGGCTGAGAAGCTGGCAGGAAATAAAGATTTAAAAGCTCTGGCTGAAGCTCTGCAATCCCAAAAGGCTGAAGAAATTAAGAAGCAGCTCGAGGAACTGAAAAACAAGGTAAATTCTATGAGTGCCGCCCACAAGAATAGCTTGAAGGAAGCGCTGTCAAAAGCAGCAGGATCTGTTAATGACAGTGAGCTGAAGGACAGTTTGAATGGACTTGGTTCGGCACTTGGCGGCGGAAACGAAAATGCCATAAACAAAAGTGTAGACAAGCTTAATGGTGCGGTAAGCAACAATCTGTCACAGCAAAACATGAATAATGCCCTGGCCCAGGCTCAAAATAGTCTGCAGCCAAATCAGGCCAATGCCCAGGGGCAAGGACAGAATCAAGGCCAGGCCCAAGGTCAGAATCAAGGCCAGGCTCAAGGACAGAATCAAGGCCAGGCCCAAGGTCAGAGCCAAGGACAAGGACAAGGACAGGGTCAAGGCCAAGGACAAGGTCAAGGTCAGGGGGTCGGAGGAAGTGGTGCCGGCAGCGGAAGTGGAAATGGTGACGGAGGTGTTACACCTTATGGACAGGGGGGGATAGCAAATAAACCTCCTTCGGCCGGCAGTGAAAAGGAATATGAAAAAATATATACCCCGTCCAGACTGGGAGGTCAGGGAGAAACCTCGGTCATAAACGGAAAAGGCAATAACAACGGTAAAAGTGAAACAACAATAACCAACGACCCTAATACCGAGTTGGGAGAATTAAAGCCTTACAATCAGGTCGTTGGTGAATATAGTGACAGGGCAATTGAAAGTATGAATAACTCATCTATTCCGGGAGGGATGGAGGATATAATCAAAGACTACTTTTCTTCCCTTCAGGATTGACTTTTACGGGAGGGTTTGTTTATCAACTCTTATTATGAAGTTTTTGGAGTCTTTTGATGTCTCACTTTGGGGGTTATAAATAAAAAATTTAATTGAGTACAAAAAATATTTGAATAATTCTATAGGCAGGTTGGGCCTGCCGACTGGAGGTCAGCAATGGATGATAAGGAAATTATGAGTATTGTAAATACAATAAAGGCTGTTGAAAATGAGGTTGGTAAAGCCATTATCGGTCAGAAGGATGTTATCAGACAAGTGCTGATAGCTGTATTCACAGGGGGTAATGTGCTTTTGGAGGGTTCACCCGGCCTTGGTAAGACTCAACTGGTTAAAACACTTTCGAGGGTACTTGATCTCTCATTTTCAAGGATTCAGTTTACGCCCGATCTGATGCCTGCTGACGTTGCAGGTACAAACATCATAATGAAGGATGAGAAGGGAAACAGTAAATTTGAATTTCAGAGAGGGCCGGTATTCGCTCATCTCGTACTGGCAGATGAAATTAACAGAGCTACGCCTAAAACACAATCAGCTCTGTTGGAGGCTATGCAGGAGCATACTGTAACAGTTGGAAACAGCACTTATCACCTGGAGGAACCCTTTATGGTGCTGGCAACCCAGAACCCGCTAGAAAATGAAGGGACATATCCTCTGCCTGAAGCACAGCTTGATAGATTCCTGTTCAAACTCATGGTACCCTATCCGAATCTTGAGGAGTTAAAAGGTATCATTGGTGTTACAGTAAACAACCAGAGCTCTGATATAGAAAAAATAGTAAATAGATCCCAAATTCTTGAAATAAGGGATTTGCTGAAGCAGGTTCCAATGTCCAAGCTTGTGGAGGAATATGCTTTAAAGGTAGTACTGGCGACTCATGCAGATTATGAAAATGCTCCTGAATTATCAAAAAAATATATCAGATATGGAGCCAGTCCGAGAGCAGCACAGGCTATAATATCAACTGCAAGGGTTAGGGCTGTTATGGAAGGACGTTATAATGTATCCTTTGAGGACATAAGGTATGTTGCGCCATCTGCATTAAGGCACAGATTCTTTATGAACTTTGACGCTGTGGCCGATGGAATTACGCCTGAGAGAATAATAGAAGAAATACTGTCAAGTCAGTTAGATTCAGTAAAGGTATAGGGATATGGAAAAGGTATTCGACCAGGAATTTTATAAAAAGCTTGAGGCTATTTCTCTAAAGACTCGCATGACAATTACCGACGGAGCAGCTGGTGGCAGAAAATCAAAGGCCAAGGGAAGTTCTGTGGAGTTTTCCGATTTTAGAGAATACACACCCGGGGACGATTTCAGAAGAATAGACTGGAATGCCTACGGACGTTTTGACAGATTATTTTTACGGCTATTTATGGAAGAAAGAGAAGCTCTTTTGAATATATTCTGTGATTACAGCAAATCAATGGACTTTGGAGAAAAAAACAAAGGTACCATGGCTTTGAGAATTGCTGGCATACTTTCTTATCTTGCCCTTAGTAACCTGGATAGGGTAGCACTTAACAGGCTTCATGGAAATACGATAGTTCCATCCTCCTCCTTTATGGGTAAAAGCTCCTTTCAGAAGGCATTACAATTCCTGGAGGCCGGCAATTTCACAGGGAATACCAGAATAGCCGAGAGTATCAAGCGGAAAGACCTGAAAAGCAGAGGTATTTCGGTGGTTATTTCGGATTTCTTTACTACCGGCTCTATTGACGAATTAATAAAATATCTTGCCTTCAAGAAACAGCAGATAATCTTGATACAGGTATTAACCGAGGAGGAAGTATCCCCTCAGCTGGGCGGACAAGTACGTCTGGTAGACAGTGAGACAGGAGAGGAAATGAACCTGACCATTACTCCTAAGCTTTTAAAAACATATGAATTAAAGCTGAAAAGCTTACAGTCGGGAATTCAGGCTTCGGCTAAAAAGTACGGCGGAGCTTTTTTTCAAATATCAACCTCTGACAGCCTTGAAAAAATAGTATTTGAGGATTTTGCTAGAGAAGGAATAGTGTAAAGAAGAATCAAACGGAGGTGTGAAATGAGACTTTTCTCTCCAAATGGCTTATGGTTTCTAGCTCTTATTCCCATCTTTGTTTTAATGTATATATTAAAACAGCGATATGAGGAAAAACAGATACCAAGCCTCTATCTATGGCAGCAGGTAGTAATGGATATGGATGCCACCAGTCCGTTTCAGAAGCTGAAGCAGAACATTTTGTTTTTTCTACAGTTACTGATATTATTACTGTGCATTTTTGCTCTGACAAATCCTATTATATGGTGGAAGAACAACAATTATCAAAACGTTGTACTAGTAATGGATACCTCGGGCAGTATGAGCGCACTCGGAGAAAAGGATAAAAAACTGGAGGAAGCCAAGCAAAAGGCAGGAGAACTAATTAATTCGTTATCCTCCGGTACCAGAATTACGCTGATTTCAGCTTCTAAAAATTTTAAGGTTGAGGTTAGCGGAAGTACTGAAAAAAAAGAGGTAATAAACAAGCTAAGAACAATGTCTCCTACAAACAGTGCAGGAAGCATAGAGGATACATACTCTCTGGTAAAAGCCATATGCGATCAATATCAGAGCTATAGAGTAGTTTACTTTACAGATCATAATATGGACTTGAAGGGCCTGAACGGCGAAGTTGTAGAGCTTGGCCCAGAGAGGCCCAATGTAAGCCTTGATTATATAGCCCACACAAAGAAGGACAGCAGCTTGAAATTAATGGTCAGAGTATCAAATCACAGCAATGGGCCTGAAGAAGCTGAGATATGCCTGTATGGTGAAGAGGAGCTGCTAGACATAAAGAATGAAGTTTTAAGTGGAGGCGAGACAAAAACCATATACTTCGACAATGTGCCTTCTGACCGAAAATACATCTATGGAGAGCTATCCAAAGAGGATGGGCTTCTGGAGGATAACAGGATTTATTCGGTTGTAAAGCAGAAGGAAGCAAAAAGGGTTTTAATGTCCACCGAGCAGAATGTTTTTCTTGAAAAGGCCCTTAACACATTAAAGGATATTGATTTGTTCAAAACACTTCCAGATGAAAAAATAAATGAGGAATTTGACTTGTATATATTTGATGGAGAACATCAGGGACAGCTTCCTCAGAAGGGAAACATCCTTTTTATTAATCCGCGGAAAGACAATGCTTATTTTAAAGCTGGGGAGGAGCTTAGTGGAGGTAAGGCGGCTATAACTTCCCACGCAATTACAAAATATATGAGCAACAGTGATTTTGTAGTATCAAGGATTAGTTCTTTAGAAATGCCTTATTGGGCAAGCCCTTTAATAACGGTGAATGAAAATAATGTGTCCTTTGTTGGCGAATTTAAAGGCCAAAAGGTTGCAGCAATAGGGTTTGATCTGCACAATTCGGATTTTCCCCTTACTCTTGAATTCCCGGTTTTTGTTAATAACTTGATATCCTACCTGATGGATAGAGATACCATGTCAAATACTCAATACAACTGCGGTGACGAGCTAGAAATAAATCCGCTGCCCGAGACTGAAAGTATATATGTGAAAGGCCCAGACGGTGTTAATACGGAACTAAGTTCAAAATATCCTTTGAAACCGTATGAAAAAACCACTGCCACCGGTATTTATGAAATAAGTCAAAAGGCAGGAGATAAGCTGATTGAAAAGCTGGTGGCTGTTAATTTTCCCGTTTCAGAAAGCGGGCCGTCAGGCATTGTTGACACAGTAAACGATGACAATAAGGAGAAGCAAAATGCTACTGAAGCTGGAGGTAATGCAGCTGGTGTAGTTAATAACCGAGGTGGATTCAATTTGTTAAATATACTGCTTCTGACCACACTTGTTATCGCAGCTGTAGAATGGCTGGTTTATGTACGTCAATATCGAATTTAGCAAGTTATATTGAAGTTATGGGATTTAAGAGCTTCAAAACAGTATAAGAATAGAAGCTTTATGGATTTAGATTAAAAAGATTTGAAAAATTGAAAGGACACATATTATGGGACTCGGCTTTGAAAGACCATATTTGTTACTTCTGATACCGGTTTTACTGGGATTGGTGCTAATATCAACAAAATGGCTTAGGAGAATAAATAAAAGCAAAAAATTGCGGATAACAGTATTGCGCTGTATAGTATTAACTCTTCTGGTACTGGCGTCGAGTGGTATGAGCTTAACGTGGAAGCTGAATAATGTGACCACTCTTTTCCTCATTGATGCATCTGACTCCACATATGCAAACAAAGCCAATATGGAGCAATTTGTCAAGGACGCCTATAAACTTAAGGGGCGAAAGGACAAAGTCGGAGTTATATCCTTTGGTGATAACGCCCAGGTAGAAAGCTTCGTAAGTGATGAAGCAAATTTTTCAAAAGTTGAAGGGAAGATAAACGGGAACTACACAAATATTGAAAATGCAATTGCAGCTTCTTTATCGATATTTCCGGGTAACAGCAACAAACGGGTGGTTTTAATATCCGATGGGGAAGAAAATACCGGCAGTGCGGCTAAGATTGCCCTGTCACTTCAGGAACAGGGTATAGATTTCAAATATCATAAGGTTGAGAAAATAGCCGGAGAAGAAGCTCTGGTGGAAAAGATTGAAATTCCTGATAGGTTGGCTCTTGATGAAGAATTCAATCTTGTTGTTTCAATAAACAGTACTACAGTTCAAAAAGCAAAGTTAACCTTAATCAGTGACAGAACAAAACTTTCGGAACAGACAGTTCAGCTACAAAAAGGTACAAACAAATTTGTATTCAGAGATAAGGCTTCTGAGGGAGGCTTCAAAAGCTACAACGTATTGATTGAACCTGAAAGGGATAGTCAGAGCAAAAACAATGAAGCTTCAGGCTTTACCAATATAGTTGCAAAACCTAGAATTCTTGTAATTGAAGATAATGAGGGTGAGTCGGATGAGCTGGTTAAAATGCTTAAGGCCTCAAAGGCAGATTATACACTTGTAAACGCAAGGAGCGCACCGGGTAATATTCAGGATATGAATGCCTTTAAAACAATTATAACCTGCAACGTTCAGATAGACAACCTGAACGTTGGCTTCAGGAATTCCCTGGAAAGCTATGTAAAAGATTTTGGAGGAGGCTTTATAGCTACCGGAGGAGATAATTCCTTTGCTCTCGGAGGGTACTCCCAAACGCCGCTGGAAAAGGTGCTGCCTGTATATATGGATATGAGGGGGAAAAAGGAGGCGCCTAAGATGGCATTGCTGCTGATTATTGACAAATCTGGCAGTATGTCGGAGGGAGTTGCAGGTGTCAGTAAGGTAGACATGGCAAAAGAGGGTGCTATAAGAAGCCTTGATTCATTAAGAGTGGGTAAGGATGAAATAGGGGTACTGTCTTTGGATGGGGCATACAGCTGGGTGGTAAAAAGGCAGCTGATAAATGAACCTAAGGCTATAGAAGAGGACATTGGGACAATACGAGCTAATGGGGGCACAAGCATAATCCCCTCGTTACAAGCTGCCTATGAATCACTGAAGGAAAGTGATGCAAAAATAAAGCATGTTATATTGCTGACTGACGGTCTTGCCGAGAGAACAGGGTATAATACCTTGTTGGATAATATTAATAAGGAAAACATAACTGTATCGACAGTTGCTGTAGGGCAGGATTCAGATAAACAATTACTGTCAATGATAGCAAATACCTGCAACGGAAGATTTTATATTACTGATGCCTACTCAAACATACCTTCAATATTTACTAAAGAGACCTTTATGGCTGCGAGAACA
Organism: Bacillota bacterium; assembly: GCA_023431385.1. GTDB lineage: Bacteria > Bacillota > Clostridia > Acetivibrionales > DSM-1351 > Ruminiclostridium. The sequence continues at coordinate 14,403 of JAEYWA010000129.1, forward strand.
TACTTAAATAACAGGGAGTTTACTCCTGTTATAAATTATGATCATTCTGTTTTGAAAGGTGTTGCAGAAAGCGGTTTGCCTTTACTTCTTGGGTATGTAGGTGCTTCTCAAAAGGAAACAGCCAGAGTAATACTAAGAAGTGATGAGGATGACCCTATCCTGACTGTTTGGCAATACGGGCTTGGAAAAGCAGTAGCCTGGAATTCGGATATATCAGGAAAATGGAGTTCAAATTATATTCCCTGGGAAAGAAATCTTAAGCTTTGGCAGAACATAATTAATTTCACCGTTGAGGACTATGATAACGAGAATTCATCCCTTGAAATATCACAGAAGGGTTCCAAAGCTGTCGTGACTTTAAAAAATAAAGCTATTGAAAATGAATTGAACAGTAAAGCTACAGTTATTACTCCCTCGGGTGAAACAATTGAAACAACCCTTAATCCCGTTGCGCCCGGGGAGTATTCCGGTACGTTTGATATAAAAGAAAACGGGGTATATATGGTCAGCGGAAAACAGGATAAAAATGGAGAGCTCATAAATGCTGTAAAGCAGGGTTATGCTGTTCAATATTCACCGGAATATAAAATAAACAACAGTGACAACCTTGAAAAGCTTGTAGCCGAGGTTGGAGGTAAGATTATAAAAGAACCTAAAGAGGTTTTTGAAGGTGAAATGCAAAATAAGAGAGGGCAGAGAGATTTAACTCAATATTTGATAGCACTTTTTCTGATTTTGTATATGCTGGACATTGCTTTACGAAGGCTGAATCTGAATACAGGCAAACTGAAGGCTGGATTTGGGAAGGCGGTCAGCACATTAAAGCAGTTTAGTTCAAATACACTGAAAATCGGTACTAAAGGTAACTCAAATGCGGAACAGCAGATTAAGCCTAACATACCTCCAAATAATTTAGGTGCGTCATCACCCCTTAAAAATACTAATAATGAATTTATTTCGGATAGAGGTAATGAGGGAAACGTCGGAAGCTATGAGAATATAGACAAATATGCTGATATTGATAGGGAGACTCCTCAAAATAGAAAAACCGAAGTAAAGAACAGTAAAAGTGGTAATGAAGGAGAACCGGCAGACAATAAATCTAAAACAGTGGAAGCCAATACTCTTGATACTTCTCAGCTTCTAAAACGGAAGAAATTCAAATAGTACTTAAATAATACATTGTATGTTCCGTTTTTGGGATAAAAAATATAAATATAGATTAATATGTAAAGAAATTAATAAAAGGGGATGCCAGATGATAAAAAGAATCGGGGTTAAACAAGCAGGAACAATCTATATTTCAATGAACATACTTACTGTAATTGTTCATTTACTAGTTATTTTTGGTATAATGCCATATACGTGGACTAATGGTGGTCGGTCTGCAACTTATGAAATTGCAAGACAGATATCATTAAACAGTATTCCCTATTTTATTGTATTGACTGGTATAATAGTAGTAGCAAGTGGAATGGTAAAAGTGAAATGGAATAGTGCAACAAAAATAATTATTTCAATACTATTATGGATTAATATTGCCTATACTTTTCTAGGTCTGATTTTTCAGCTTCTTGGTACACCCTTTGAAAAAGTTGCTATGAGTGTAGTATGTATTATCAGTATTATTATGGGAATTCGTCTGGCCGTTGAAAAAAGGCAGTAAGTAAAGGGCAACAAGAACAAGCGTAGAGCAAATCCTTTGGTTGTAAATTTATTTATTTTACGATCCAGATAATTGATTTGGGGGGAAGAAGATGGATGAAATATTAAAAGTTAAACTTCATGATGTTCCGTTAAAGCATAAAAAAGAGCATTCTGAGTATGAATATTATAAGCGCGAACTTGTACCAAAAAAGAATGCCAGACAATGTTCTATATCTGTTTATGAGATACCTCCTGGTAAATCAGCATATCCATATCATTACCATACAAAGAACGAAGAAGCCTTTTATATTATAAGTGGTAACGGCATACTTAAAACTCCCACAGGAAATATAGAAGTATCTGCAGGTGATTTTATGTTTTTTCCGTCAAATGAAAAGGGAGCTCATAAACTAACAAATACTTCTGATACAGAGATACTTGAATATTTAGATTTTGATACACATAATGAAATAGATGTAGCCTTTTATCCTGATTCGGGAAAAATAGGTGTCTGGGGTAAGAACCTCAACAAGGTGTTTAAAATGAATCAGCAAGTTGAGTATTATGATGGTGAATAGATGGTAGAACTCGATTTAATAATACAAAAGGATTAGGATAATGTTTGTATTGATGTTTATGAGCCTGGGTGTATTTATTCAGAAATATCGGCCCACCTATTTAATCAGGTTTTCAGTAATATATAAATCAACTCCTTCTTAAATCAGCATACCATTCTCTGACCAAATAAAAGAAGAAACCCACATATCAACATAATACAGCACTTCGGTATGTTGCCGTTTTATAACTACCAGATCATATTTGAATAGAAAAGCCAACAACCTGGGATAATCGAATATAGGGAATCACTGTGCAATGAAGAGATAGTAAAATGGATATGCCTGAGTATGGAGGATATTGCCTGTGCTAAACCCCGCTCATCAAAGCTGGCTGTGACCCAGTTAATGGATGCCTCTATTGTATCGCGGGCGGCCCAGGATATTGTATCTGAATCAATTGAAAAACATAGCCAACCCAGTGGTGTATTCATAAGTTATACTAGCAAACACTCCAGATATATGCTTAATGGGAGTCTTGCAGATAGTATTTTTGTTGAGGATTTATGTGGCTACATATCTAAGATCAGACACTTTCCCAAAGATAGTATAGGTTATTTTCCACCAGGTTCTATTTCTAAAGAATTAATGACAGAGCAGAGAAGATGGGAGTTTGATTCTATTGCATACGACTTTATTAAGGCATCAAAGGAATTCTGGATACTTAAAACACCTGATTATAAGAAGTCCTGGTGGACATATGGCGAACTGGTTACTTTGTGTAATATTTTGGATAATGACAATTATTGTCCTGATATCTATATTGCTACCCCTGCTTTATCCCAAAATTATATTATATAACACATGAAGAAAAGGATACATTTTTACCAAAATTATCCGATTTTCAAAAAAAACAATTAGCTCGTTTTTTGTCAAACTCAAATCTAAACTCGATAGGAATAATCAAACGATGGTTGGACTTATAGGAGAAATATCAAAAGCTGCATATGCACATTTTGATGATTATTATGAATCTGTTCATTCACATGTATATAAGGAGGAATTCTGGAATGATTATATACTGGAATGTCCGAATTGCAGCAGAAATGAAGAGATGCAGTTAAACTTTGAATCATTTCTTTACTCTACCCAAGCTAATATAATACGAATTACTCCAGATGCTTATAAAGAGATTATGAATACTGGAACATATACTTGCAACAATTGTGGGAAAACTTTCTATTTTCGTGAGGGATACTATTCAATATGGTGGCCGATACGCAAAAATAAGCGTACGGGACCAAACGGAGAAGTTGTGCAACAAAAAAAAATGCTTGTACTTTGTGTAGGTTTAATAATGTTATAGTTTCAACTATATAGCTCCTCCCGATGTAGAAGTCATAGAAAGATACATTATGGAATCATAAAGTTTTTATATTTTAATGGGCTTATAAATTGACCATTACCGCACATTCAGTGAAATAAAGTGTGCTTTTTTATTGCACAATAAGTCTATTACGTCGGCTCTTAAAAATTGGGAGAAGTGTATATTTTATCTTACATATGATAGGGTTAAATTCATAGAAAATATAATGACATGGAATGGTAAAAAAAATAGCCAAAATCGGAGAGATGGCAACTGTAACTAGCTAACAAATTTCTGAATCTGATGACTGTAATAAAATTAAAAATATGGACATTAAAAATCTTTAATTATTAACCCGAACGCAGTTAGAAAAGTATAATAGTCTCAAATTATATGAATGGATAGTACGGAAAACATACTTTTTGACATTAAATAATGAGGTAATAATGAAACTTGACACAAAAATCTTCCAGATGTAGTATTGCTTGTAATGAGTTACCTCTAAACAGGTACTATTTACATATGTAAAGTACTATGTGATGCAATGGAGGAATTACTATGATACGAGGAATTGAACAACCAAATATTATCCAAATAAATGCAAATCTAAGATTAAGAAAATTTGACTTCTATTTTGACTTTGCTATTAAATGGTATCAAGATATAGAAACAGTTAGGCTTGTAGATGGAAAAAATGCTACCACATACGATAAAGAGAAGCTTCTAAAAATGTATAATTTCCTAAATAATCAGGGCGAGTTATACTTCATTGAAATGCTTGAAGAGAATGAGTTTAATCCTATTGGTGATGTTACATTTTGGCAAGAAGATATGCCAATAGTAATTGGTGATAAAAGGTATCGAAATTGTGGAATAGGTACTCTTGTAATTGAAACCTTGTTAAAACGGGCGATTAGTATTGGATATAAAACTATTTATATAAATGAAATTTATGATTACAATGAAGGTTCAAAGGTTTTATTTTTAAAGAATGGATTTAAAGCATATAAAAAAACTGAACAAGGTTATTCTTATTTTTTAGATTTAGAAAATTATAATAAGTAAATTCTTATGACGCATGCGTTGTCAAGTATGGGCTTGAAAACCACATCGGACCTGGAACTTTTTCGGCCGATGTGGTAGCAGCTCAAAAAACATTTGAAAAGATATATGACTTTCATATGGCATATCCAAACGTAAAAATATATTTCGGGCATCAGCTTCCCTAAGTAAAGACAATTAAATAAGTCATGCGAATTTATAGACTAAAAAACCTTACAATTGGTGAATTACATTCTTTATTGAATTTTAATTTCAATGTAAAACACTACCGCGTACGTAGGTTACTGAGTATTAACCCTACATAATAAACGGCTCCTGTTGACGTTTTTATACAGGAGCCTTCCTCGTATTCCAATAAAACAATAAACAAGCTAAAAATAAAAAATCTACCTTGGTCTGTTGTCAAATGCAGGATTAAAGGCATAATAATTCTTTGAATCAAGATTTTCCTGAACTACTCTTAATGCCTCTCCAAATCTCTGGAAGTGAACTACTTCCCTTTCGCGGAGGAATTTAATAGGATCTTTAACATCGGGGTCATCTGCCAGGCGCAATATATTGTCGTAGGTTGTTCTTGCCTTTTGCTCTGGTACGATGGTGTTAGAACAACAATTAGAAATTCCAATGAATTTCAACAGGTACAATCTTTGTTACTGGGTCACGTTTACCGATTGCAATATGGTCTATCAGGTTATCTACAATTTCACGATTGAGCTTATTAATATCCATGTATTCCTCAATCATTTGCCTGCGATTTTCAGTCGATAACATTTTGAACTGAAGGTTTTCCAACTGTTCATTGGCACTTGCAATCAGCTTTTCAAACCGTTCTTTCTCAGCTGAAAAATTTCTTGAAAGCTCAAGAAAATCACTTTCTGAGATAACGCCATTTACTTTATCCAAATAGATTTCACGAAACCCTTTGGCATATTCGGTTTTCTTTTTCTCAAAAGAAGCAATTTCACTTTTAATTTTGTCCATGCTCTCGGCTATGTTATTATGAAAGCTGACACGCCGGGTAATATCCTCTTTGTCCAGGTATGAATCTATCATGCCCTTTAGCTCTGCAATAACGGCATGTTCCAGTGCTTCCACCGATAGAAAGGAACCCTGGCAGGCATCCTTTGCAACATGCTTGGTCGTGCATTTTAAATAATGCCGGCCATGATTTTTTGACGACCGCATAATATAACCGCAATACATGCATCGGGTCTTTCTTGCAAAAATTCCGATGGAGCCGATAGAAAACGGCTTGGCTTTTTGCTGTACCAGCTCCTGCACTCTGTTCCATAACTCCATGTCAATGATCGGCTCATGGGTATTTTCTACCTTAATCCAATTTTGCCTCCCAATAGGCTTATTTTCTTTCGTTTTATAGGAAACACTGCCATATTTGCCTTGTACCATGTTCCCAATGTAAATTTCATTGATAAGCATGTCGGAAATTGCAAAGTATTTCCATAGCGTACTGTTCTTTGTTTTGGGCTGCAAATACCGCAAGCCTTTTTGATGTTTGTACTCGGTTGGATTAGGGATACCTCTGTCGTTTAAAATCTGGGCGATTGCAGTTTTACCATAGCCTTGCGAAAAAAGTGTAAATACCTCCCTTACAACTGCGGCAGCTTCTTCATCAACAATCAAATGTCCCTTTTTATCAGGGTCTTTCATATAACCGTACAGAGCAAAGGCTCCAATGTGAAACCCATTCTTCCTTCTGTTCGTCAATACGCTTTTGATGTTTTCCGACATGTCCTCAAGGTACCACTCATTGATAAGCCCGTTGATTTGACGAGCTTTTTTATTGCCCTTTACATCGGTATCCGCATTGTCAACCACGCTTACAAACCGGATATTCCAAATAGGGAACAGACCGTGTATGTACTTTTCTACTAACTCCATTTCCCTGGTAAAACGTGACTGGGTCTTGCACAGGACAATATCAAATTTGTGGTTTCTCGCATCATCGATCAGCTGATTGAACCCGGGGCGATTTCGGTCGGCTCCCGTATAATCATCATCACTATAAATGTTGTAGATGTCCCACTGTCTGTCAATTGCGTATTGAATGAGCAATGACTTTTGATTCTGAATGCTCTCGCTGTCGTCCTTTTCTGACTGCTTGTTTCTGTCCTCCTCGGATAGACGGCAATATATCGCTACTTTCATGGCTTTTTATCTCCTCTTTTCAGATTCGACAAAAACAAAGCCACCCTACCAATATTGATTATACATGAATAGGATAGCCCTGTAAATTATCTGGTCGGGGGTGGGGGGAGTATGTTCTTGTTTTTCTCCATTTGATTTATAAGTTCAATCCATTTCTGGGCAAAATCTTTTTTTGAGGTATCCATATCGGCATTTTTAAAGATATTTTTCACAATCACTTGTACTTCTTGAGCCATATGGACACCCCCTTCTAATATGTTTTCCATACATAATATGGCTGACCGGCTGAAATTCTGCCTGTCCTGTTGGGTTTTAACGATAAGCAAAAATTTTTGTCGTTGATATTAATTCCAATGTCCTTTTTTGATTGGTAAAGGGTAAAATTGCTCATCACCGATCTGTATTTTTGTACTTCCTTCGACTGGCATAAAAGCTTCCATTGCAACCAATGCCTTTATCAAGCTATTAACTGTGGGGTTGGACACTACTTCGTATATTTTCTTTTCAAACTTTTTTTCTAATTTTTCTTTATCTTTTTTGGGAAGTTTCTTTATCATTTCCTTAATTTTGTTGGGGTTATCTCCCAACGAAAATCTTTCAATATCTTCCAATACTTCACTCAATAGATTATTTAACATGATATCTCTCCTTTCAAAACTGTAATATTTTTTTATCAAATGTTATAAAAAGTATAAATCCCTCAGAAAAGTAAGTCAATTTTACAAAAAAATATATTACTACATAAAATTGTAATGAAATATATTATTGAATATATTATGTTTAGAGCATATAATAATGTAAAAGATAATATGATAATTGGATTTTATAATAAATAATTTAAATATAGATTATTTGTATTATTATTTATATCAAAATGGGAGATGGCAAAATGACCGATTCTACTCAAAAGATTTTTTTCGCAAACAGTGCTTTTAGATTTTCTTCCCCCGCTTGTGATTGTGAGGTGGACATTTTACACCCGTCAAAAGGCGTTACAAAACATATATACCGCCTGTACCCCAAAGAAGATACGCTCTATTACGCTTATATAGCTGGACAAGGACTTGTAAGTAAAAAGCGAAATGGCGCAGTTGAGGGTAGATCTGTGTTGCCTGATCTACTAGCGATAAAAGATGATGATTCAAAGGCCGTAAAAGCTTTTATTGAAAAACACGGCTTTTTCCTGCCGCTTGACCCGAACGAGAATAACTCAGTAGAATCAGATCCTTTATTTGGATTGATAAATCGACTTAAGGCGACGGTTGCTCTTATGTCTGCCCTCGGTGAGGTGACGATTGACTATAAACAGGTAATAGCGCTGACGATGTATTTACTTTTTACTCCACAAACCAGCATTAACTTGGACAACGGCTATGATGGACCTTTCTACACTTGTCCCCATGAAGCAGGTTGCGTTTGGCAAAACATCGATTCGATTAGTGAACTTGCAAGACAAGTTGAGGATGAACCCAATAAAGGATTTTATATTAATGATAGCGTCCGCCTACCACTTACATTCCTTGGAATGGGTGAATATGATGATGCTATAGGCTATGGAGAGTATGACTTCTCAAATGCAAGGAATAGATTAATATACCTTTTCCGAAATGCAGTAAACGTAAGTCCACATTGCCGGTTAGCTATTGATTTTCTGTACCATTTCCACAAAGATGTCGGAAATATTCAATCATTTAACCATAATGGCGAACTGGCTTTTACAGAGAGCAGTCCACATGCACCCGTTCGTTTCAAAAGCAAGTTTGATAATCAGCTGCAAACAGCACTATTAGCACTTGCAAAGAACACATTGAAAACAGAAATAGAATATAACCTGGGTGGTATTACACCTTTATACGACACTGAATTAATGACTCCGTCGTGGCATGTTGACCATCTTGTATCTGGATTATATTTCTCTATTTTCTATATGCGGCCAGGGATTGAACTGTATCGGGTTTGTGCCAATCCCAATTGTGGACGCTCATTCCTTGTCCCTACAACTTCACACAAAAAAAGATACTGCAAAACCTCTTGCGCGAATGCCATGGCGCAGCGTAATCACCGGAAGAGGAAAATGGATGGCAATCAAATAGCCAATAATAGATAGAGGCTCCAATTTGGCGTTATTGATGTTTTCATTTTGGCAAAAGGGTTTAGCATTCAAAAAAAGTATCTGTGTCTAGCAGCGCAGATACTTTTTTTGGTTATAATCAGTTTAATTGGTTGAATCATTCAGCCTTTTATTAATATCCTCCATTATTTTTCTATGGTAAAGCTACCTTTGGTCAGGATTCGGTAATAGTATCGTAGACGCTTTGCTTGATAAGGCTGTCGTTTACAAGCTGAAAGAAAGGAACGTAATTGACCTGAAAATTTACTTCATGGTACTTAACAGTGAA
>JAEYWA010000209.1 GCA_023431385.1 Bacillota bacterium
TTAGCTGTAGCTATTGTTATATCTTCCGTACGTTTGAAAATGAAATGGCTCATCTCTTTAGAAAAACTTCTGATAGTACCTTCCATCACAACCTGATTTGGAATAATATTTGCGGCGTCACCCCCTACAAATTTCCCAATTGTTAAAACTGCAGATTCCGTGGGCGATACTTCTCTACTAATGATTTCTTGTAGAGAAATATAAATATGCGCTGCAATATTAATAGGGTCTACTCCTAATTCTGGCATTGCTCCATGACATCCCGTCCCATGAACTATAATCCTAAAACGTAAACATCCTGCCATACTTGTACCTAATCCATATATAACCATATTTGATGGTGAGCCCGAATGAACATGTAATGCCATAGCTGCATCTACTTTGGGATTCTCCAGTATACCTGCTTTAAGCATTTTCTTAGCACCTGTAAAGCCTTCTTCATCAGGTTGAAAAACTAATTTTACTGTTCCTTCTATATCTTCTTCATATTCTCTCAGTAACTTTGCCGCCCCCAAAAGCATGGTTGTATGCATATCATGTCCACAAGCATGCATACTGCCATTAGTTGCTTTAAATGGACAACTTGCTTCCTCTGTTATGGGTAAAGCATCCATATCTGCTCTTATAAGAAAAGTCTTTCCTGACTTTTTACCACATATAGTTGCAACAATACTACTTTCACAAATTTCCTGTGGTGTATAACCAAATTCTTCTAGCTTTTGTTTAACATAAGCTGTTGTCTCAGGTAAATGTGCACCAACTTCTGGATGGGCATGTATATGTCTTCTTATTTCTACTAATTCATCTTTTAATAATCTTACACTCTCTAATATTTTTTTCACAAAGTCACCTCATATATAATATTTCTCTTTTCTATTAATTTAATCCCTTTACTCATGATATACAGCCTCTTTTTTAAGCTCAATAATATCTAAGGAAAAAGAATCTGTAAAATACAATTGTCTCGTTAAGAGATGGTAAAATAAAACTGGCTACAGCGGTAGCAGCTACAACGATTACCATTGGTGCACTAACCAATCCTGCACTAACTGCTGCTTCACCTACTATTAAGGCTCCAACCATACTGACCGCTGAACCGTCAGCCTTTGGCAGTCGTAAACCCGATTCTTTCAGCAATTCAAATAGGATTACCATGATCAATGCTTCTGCTAAAGCCGGGAAAGGGACACCTTCTCTGGAAGATGCCATGGTAATCAGTAATGTTGTTGGTATCATTTCCTGATCATAGGTTTGAAAGTCTACATATAAGGCAGGAAGCATTATACTGATAAACAACACCAAAAACCTGATTAACCTTAGAAAAGTCGCTAAATATGGGCGGATGTAATAATCTTCACCAGTTTGCATATTTTCAATGAACAAATGAGGAACAGTCAAAACATGTGGAGTTCCATCACAAAATATTGCAACTCGTCCTTCTAAAATCTTTGCAGCTACAACATCAGGCTTTTGCGTATTGCCAACTGTAGAAACAATTGTATAAGGATTATCCTCAATAAACTGTTCAATATAGCCGGACTCAAGTATTGCATCTGTATCAATTAGGCTTAGCCACCGTTTAACTTCTTTTAGTACATCCTTATTAACAATATCCTCAGTATAAGTTATTTCGATATTTGTCTGTGTTCTTTTGCCAATCTTGACACTTTCTAAACTAAATTTTATCTTTGATTTTTCTTCGCAGTAGTGATGTATTTGTTCGTAAATTTTCAGTAAACCCTTCACGAACTCCTCTGACAACTGATTCTGCATCCGGTTCGCTTATCGAACGCTTATCGAACGATTTTATTTCAATACTATAAGCAGTATTATTTCCTGACAAATAAACCAACGTATTACCTGAAAGAAGTTCATTTGTTGCTTCTGAAATGGCTTGGATCTGTTTTATTCGTGATACATATAAACACATTTCTACATTATCTTCTTTAACATTGTTGACCAAAGGCATTATAATGTCACGGTCTATCAAATCTCTGCTAACTAAACCATCAATATATGAAATTTGAAATCGTTTCTTATATACGCTTTTGCATATTTGAATAACAAAGTCACTGCTATTTTTCAAATTTTCTTTTAAAGTAAATTCAAACGTTTCAATATCATTGGGAATATCATTAATTTGATTATATTTAGTTTTCTTTTCTTTTCAATTATCTACTTTTTTACAAAATCTATAGTTAGAGTTTTAGATTTTAGCAACTTTTTTATTAAATTGTACAAAGATGTATCCTCCTAAAACTGAGATAAGCTGTGAAATATTGTTATCTAAGTTTATTGTGATCGAACCATAAAATAAATATACACTAATGTCGTTGAGCACATTTATCAGATGTCTATTGCTCAATTTTTGCTTCAAAACCTCAACATCTTATGAAAACCGTCTTATTTCTCCTTTCGTCCTCCACTTTGGGATGTAGCTCATGAGCCCAACGTCACAGATGCCTGTGTTGGTTTCAAGACCGATGATGAAGAATACCTAGCTCATTGTACCGGCCTAACTCAGATTTTAGACAAACGAAAACGCCCTCTGATTGTGAGAGAGCGTATTCTTAGGAGTGAGAAGCTGTCAAATAAAACCTGTTTGGTTCTTATACGTGCTTCACACACTCAGCTATCTTTGCTTACTTAGCCTGTTACACAGCGAATATGTTGAAATCCTATGTTTTTTCCACTTGATTGATAATTTTTATTGTTTCTTCAGCTTACTTATTACTTTATTCCTCTCAGGGTGACCTGCTATTGCATTTGTGTTAAATTGGTAATGTTTGTAATGATGTTGAGATTAAAAGGTAACCTTAGTAGATTGCCTTTAGTTCGCAGTAAAAGAACATTACAACCCAATTCTCCACTTAATATGCTCATTTTCTTCCATAAGTAATCAGAAGTCCATATACTTTTAAAAATGATTTTCTTTTTTCAGCATCTCTAAAATACTCTGCTATTTTAGACTGCATTTTAACATATGACATTGCATCAATTCTATCGATTCCTCGATTCATAAGCAATTCAATAGTATTCTCTTGATTGGATATACTTAATACCTTATCCCAACCGTTCATATCAATAAAATCCTGTACTTTTTCTTCATAATCCTGCATATCAGGATTTACATATGTTACTCTATCATTAATACGAATATCAATATCATGCAACCCTACCTGTTTCATATAAAATGGCAACCGCATTCCGATTGCGTAATCTCTACCTTCACACTCTAATTCTTTTCGCCATACCTTATGAAAATCAAAAGTTGTGCAAAGATAATCATAATTAATTTCATCAATGTATAACCCATCATTTTCAAATTCTCTATTAACATCTATACAAGCGACAATACCACCTTTCTTTATTGAATCTACCATTTTCTTTAGCGCTTCTATAGGTTTGTTCATATGTCGTAATCCAGCTTGGCATATGGCAATGTCATATTTTCCATCTATTCCAAGAGAATAGATATCTGATACGATAAACTTCACATCAAACTCACAATCTTTAAAGTTTAATTTAGCCTTATTGATAAAATAATCATTATCTACTCCTGTATAGGTGCTTCCGTTAGGTAAAAGCTCAAGTAATTTTATTCCTAATGAACCCTCTCCACATCTAAATTCAATAACATCTATAGGAGAGTTTATACGCCAAACAGTTTCTACAAGAAACCTCAGATAATCATCATTCCAGAAGTATTTTCTATTTTTATAAAGCTTATCAGTCTTTCCAATCCAATTATCACGATTATCTGAATCTCTTGGTATGTAAGCTTGATGACTTAGAGGTTTTACACCTAATAATTCATCAATGGAGACATTGAAATATTCAGCTATACTTGGTAATAAAGTGATGTCAGGCATTGATACTCCATTTTCCCATTTGCTAACTGATTGGAATGATACGCCTAATACGTCTGCCAAGTCTTGTTGTCCTATTCCTTCATTTTTTCTTAATTCTGCTACTTTGAGTTTAATTGTAGTCATATAACGACCCCCTTTAACTTAATGCTAACATAACAAATCAATCAAACCCATAACGCAATATGCGAATTGACTCGCATATTAGTTGAACTAAGTAGCTCTTGTTTCGTCTTAAATTACTGTTATGTCTTAATCAATCAGATATGCTCATAGCTACACCTCTATAGACTATAACTAATACATAGTATAAATTTTTAAGTTAATGAAATCAACTTAAGATTAAGCTATTCATTTAATAGTTTTCCCGATAAATGACTATAGGCACTGTTGGTTTAGAGTACATTAGGGTATGCCTATATGATAGAGCCTTAAACCGTACCAATAGGGTAGTATTCTTAATTATTATATGTGTCATAATGTACAAATACTCTATTGGCACAGTTTCTATTATGTGAGAATGGAGAATTATAGTTCAGGCACTTAAGATAAGAAGGAGTGATAGTTATGAAGGTCGGCTTTGCAAGAATATCGTGTTCTGAGTCGCAGAACACCGCTAGACAGGACACCTTAATGGAAGAACTACAAGTGGAACGAGTATTCACCGATAAAATGTCAAGTATTGTAATAAAAATCTACAGGTATTATTAGAAAGACCATCAAAAGTCAAATAAAAGGCTTCCGATGGTCTTTATTTACATATCTATGTACTCTAGTTCAACGACAGCAGAAACAGGCACCCAGCTTTAACTAGCTTAGTTCCCTCTTTTCCACCTGTCCGTTCAAAAACCGTATGCTTCACAAAGTGCTTAAAATTCAGTATTTCTATAAATCCTTGCGACGTATTCCTGCCAC
>JAEYWA010000230.1 GCA_023431385.1 Bacillota bacterium
GTGGGGGGATAAAATGAAGAGACTATCTACGATAGCTTTGATTGCTATTTACATATTTTCATGTTTGATTATACCTGCCAATGCAGAATCTACTATCAACAGTACAAAGAAACAGCAGCAGAATGTCAAAAGCGAGATGAAGAGGGTTGCTGAAGAGAAAAAGGCTGCTTCTGATAAGTTGAAGCAAAGTACTCAGGAAAAGGAATTTTTTGAGTCAAAAGCTCAACAAGTCGAAAAGAATCTATCACAAAAGCAAAAAGAAATAGGTAATGTTGAATTAGATATAGATAAGATTATTAAAGAAATTGAGGAAATAGAAGCTAATCACGAAAAAAAGACAGAGCTTTTTAAGACTCGAATGAGGGTGATGTATCAAAATATGAATCAGTCGACCTTAGAGATACTTGTGGAGTCTAAAAGCTTTGGTGAGTTTTTTTCCAGGATGGAACTTTTGTCTATTGTAAAGAAAAACGATGAGAAGCTTATACAGGAGATAGCTCTCAGTAAAGAAAATACTGAGCTTCAAAAGCAGAGTAAATATCTGGAACTTGAAAAAAAAGAGGCTGAATTACAAAGACTTGGCGTAAAGGCCTCAGAATATAAAACCTCAAGAGCTAAAGCAGAATCTCAAATTGAAGCTTCAAAGAATCAGCTTAAGCAGACTGAAAAAAGAGAAGATGAATTAATTGCTTTGTCTAAAAAACTGGAGAAGCAACTGGCTGCCTTAATGGATAAAAACACTAAATACGCAGGTGGTGTTATGAAATGGCCGACCCCTGGATATACAAAGGTTTCTTCACCTTACGGAATGAGAATTCACCCGATTTATAAGGTTAAGAAAATGCACACAGGTATTGATATAGACGCGCCATCAGGAGCGAAAATAATTGCGGTCAACGATGGAAAAGTAATTATGGCGGGCTGGAACGGTGGGTATGGCAATTGTGTTATTATCGACCATGGAGGCGGATTGGCTACACTATATGCCCATCAGAGTAAAATACTGGTTAGCGAAGGGGATAAGGTTGAAAAGGGACAAACTATAGGCAAGGTGGGAAGTACCGGTTTGTCTACCGGACCTCACTTGCATTTTGAAGTACGTAAGAATGGATCCACAGTTAACCCTAAGAATTATGTTTAATTAACTTTTTCTTATATAATATTGAGACTTTTAAACCCGCATAAAAAAATGCGGGTTTAATATTTTATTATTAAGCATATTAATATATATATAATAATTCGTAATTTTTACTTTGTAACGTTTGACTTGGTTAGGATGTTCATTTCTGTTAATAATTATTTAGATTAGGGGTGTTTCATATTGAATATCGACAAGAAGGATTCGAGGCAAATTGCAGGAGTTGTTTCAATAACCGCTATTATATGCTTTACAATTTCAGCTTTGTTTTTTATGGGAGCTAGCTATATTAACGGGAGGTATTCCCTTTCCTTTGAGAAAAGTAATGTAAGCCGGAGTTCAGTACAAAAGTTTAATGAGGCCAGAAATATATTGCAAAATTCCTTTTATGAAGAGATAGATACCAATAAGCTTTTAGAGGGTGCAATATCAGGTATGACAGACTCACTGAAAGATCCCTACACGGTGTATTACAATAAAGAACAGATGAAATCATTTACCGATATGCAGAGAAATACTGAGAACGAGTATGTAGGAGTAGGACTTCCTATTATACTTGATAAAAATGGAATAATAACTGTTCTTGAGCCCTTTGATGATTCTCCTGCAGAAGCAGCGGGTATTAGGCAGGGGGATAAAATACTAAAAATTGATGGTAAGGATATTACGGGGATCAGAGATGAGGCTTTAGTAGCCAATATGATTAAAGGTCCTGAAAATACTTCAACGGTGTTAACCATACTCAGACAATCAGAAAACAATACTTTTGACGTTACTGTCGTAAGAAAGAAGATTAAGGCAAAACTTAATATTAGAAGTGAAATGCTTGATAATAATATAGCATACATCAAAATAAAGTTATTTGATGAAAATATTAGTAAGAACTTTATCAGCCAGCTCGACAAGCTGGTGGAGCAAGGTGCCAAGTCGTTAATAATTGACGTTAGAGATAACCCCGGCGGGTTATATAATGAAGTTGTCTCGCTGGCGGATAGAATTCTTCCTAAGGGCACTATAGTATATACAGAGGATAGACAGGGTAAAAAATCTTATCAAAAATCAGACGATACACAACTGAATATTCCTATTGTAGTTTTAACCAATGGAAACAGTGCAAGTGCGTCAGAAATTTTGGCAGGTGCAATAAAGGATATGAAAAAAGGGATACTGATAGGCACAAAGACCTTTGGAAAGGGTTTAGTACAAACTACCTATAGCTTTGATGATGGAACAGGCATCAAGGTAACTATAGCAAGATATTTTACTCCTTCAGGTGTTTGTATTCACGGGGAAGGTATTAAGCCTGATATTGAAATCAATCTACAGGAAAAATACAAGGATACACCAGCTTCAGCTATACCAAGAGAAGATGATCTACAGCTTATGAAGGCTGTACAGTATTTGGGAAATAAGTAATATATTAATCTGAATAAATTAACAAGTAATATTGGCTATAACCCGATATGACTTGACCTGTAAAATAAATATTTTTATTATGGTCAAATTTGTGGTATAAAATGACAATTATATCCACATAATACCAGTAGGAGGTGTTATCGGTGGATGAGAATGAAAAATTAAAGTATGAGATTGCCAAAGAACTAGGATTAATCGAGAAGGTTATGAAGTATGGCTGGAAAAGTCTAAGCCCCAAAGAAACAGGAAGAATTGGCGGTCTGGTTAATAAAAGAAAAAAGACACAATTGCAGGAAAGTCAGCAGATATAATTTGCTGACTTCTTTTTGTTTGTTACTGAGATTTCTTGATTTGGTAGTATCATTGTTAAAAAATTTTATCAATAAATAAATGCAAATATGATAAAATACTTTTTAATTAGTATATTAATTGATAATATATTGTAAGAAATTATACTTCAGAGATAAAAACGGATAGGAGTGTTTTGCAATTTATAATAACTTTGCTAACGTATATGACAAATTGACATTGGATATAGACTATGTAAAATGGGCTGATTATGTTGAGAAAATAATTCAAAAGAATAAAGTAAAAGCTTCAATGATACTGGAACTGGGATGTGGTACAGGAAGTTTTGGCATTGAGATGGCAAAAAGGGGATACGAAATGATCTGCCTTGATTTATCCAGTGATATGCTGGACAGGGCCTCCGAAAAAGCAGCCGAGGTCGGCACTGATATACTATTTTTAAATCAGGATATGAGCAGTTTTGAATTGTATGGTACAGTTGATGTGATTGTGTGCCTCCTAGATAGTTTTAACTATTTGATAAAGCCTGTACAGGCACAAAAAATGCTAAAGCTGGTACATAACTATCTGAATCCTGGAGGACTATTTATATTTGATGTAAATACAGAGTATAAGTTTGAAAATATTTTATGTGACAACTTATTTTACGAAATTGGTGATGATATAACCTATATATGGGAAAATGAGTATGACCTAAAATCAAAGAAAGCAAGGTTTGATTTGACCTTTTTTGTAAGAGAGGGTCAGATATACCGAAGGTTTGACGAAACTCATTATGAGAGAGCTTATAATCACGAGGAAATTACTGAATTAATTAAAAAATCTAATTTGAAATTTGTGGCAGTGTACAATCACTTGACATTAAGAAAGCCATCTGAAACCAGTGAAAGAAATTTCTATATTTGCAGGAAAGATATATGACAAGACATCATATAATTTGGCTTATAATAATAGGAATAAATGTAACTCAATGAGGTAAAATAATTCTACGTAAACAACACGAAAATAAGTACTTTAACTATATTATTGTATCAAATATAATTTGACAGGTTAAATTATATATGTTAAACTTCTATATGTTGTTACAAATTAGCGACTTGCGTCGCAGAAACAGTTTAGTTATATTTCAGGAGGAATTAATCAATGGAAAAGGGAAG
>JAEYWA010000270.1 GCA_023431385.1 Bacillota bacterium
AAGATATCGATGTAGCTGGAAAAAAAGTTATTGTAAGAGTTGATTTTAACGTACCATTGGACGCTGACAGAAATATCACTGACGATAAGAGAATTGTTGGTGCTCTTCCTACTATCAAATACCTTGTTGATAAGGGAGCGAAGACTATACTGGTATCCCACCTTGGAAGACCAAAGGAAGGCTTTGAAGAAAAGTACAGCATGAAGCCTACAGCAGTAAGATTAGGTGAACTTTTGGGTAAGGAAGTAATAATGGCAAAGGACGTTATCGGTGAAGATGCAAAAGCAAAAGCTGCTGCTTTAAAGAACGGTGAAGTTCTTATGCTTGAGAACGTAAGATTCCATAAGGAAGAAACAAAAAATAATCCTGAGTTTGCAAAAGAACTTGCAAGTATGGCCGAAGTATTTGTAAATGATGCATTCGGTACTGCTCATAGAGCTCACGCTTCAACAGCTGGTCTGGCAGATTATTTACCTTCTGTTTGCGGATACCTTATAAAAAAGGAAATCGAATTCATGGGTAAAGCTCTCGCTAACCCTGCAAGACCATTCGTTGCTATACTTGGCGGCGCAAAGGTTTCTGACAAAATCGCTGTTATTGAGAACCTCATAGATAAAGTTGACACTTTGATAATTGGTGGCGGTATGGCTTATACTTTCTTAAAGGCAAAGGGCTACCACATTGGAAATTCAATATGTGAAGATGACAAGTTGGAATTAGCTAAATCCCTACTGGAAAAAGCAGAGGCAAAGGGTGTTAACTTGATGCTTCCAATAGGCAGTATGGTCGCTCAGGAATTCAAAAACGACACAGAAATCAAGTATGTCCCATCAGATGCTATGCCTGACGGATGGATGGGTATGGATATCGGGTCACTTACTATAGAAAAGTTTGCAAAAGAAATAAAGAAGGCTAAGACTGTTATCTGGAACGGACCTATGGGAGTATTTGAATTCCCTAACTTTGCGACAGGTACAAAGGAAATTGCAAAGGCAGTTGCTGAATCAGGTGCTCTTTCAATAGTAGGTGGAGGAGATTCAGCTGCAGCAGTTGAACAATTGGGTTTTGCTGATAAGATAACCCACATATCAACAGGTGGCGGTGCTTCATTGGAATTCCTTGAAGGCAAGATCCTACCAGGTATAGCAGTTCTTATGGATAAGAATCCAAGAAAGACAATTGCAGCTGGTAACTGGAAGATGAACAAGACTCCAAAGGAAGCTGTTGAATTTGTCAATGAGTTAAAAGCAAGCGTTGCAGATGCTTCAAATGAAGTTGTTGTAGGTGTTCCATTTGTTTGCCTCCCAGGTGTAATTGAAGCAGCCAAGGGAACAAATATAAAGGTTGCAGCTCAGAACATGCACTGGGAAGAAAAGGGTGCCTTTACAGGAGAAGTATCAGGTCCTATGTTGGCAGAACTCGGTGTTGATTATGTAATAATTGGACACTCTGAAAGAAGAGAATATTTTGGTGAAACAAATGAAATGATAAACAAAAAGGCTCATGCTATATTCAAGTATGGTATGACTCCAATAATCTGCTGTGGTGAAACACTGACACAGAGAGAACAAGGAGTTACAGCTGATCACGTTAGATATCAGATTAAGGTAGCTTTACTTGGTTTGACACCTGAACAGGTTAAGAAGACAGTTATTGCTTACGAACCAATCTGGGCCATCGGAACAGGAAAGACTGCTACCAATGAACAGGCTAACGAAGTTTGCACAATTATCAGAGAGTTGGTTATTGAACTTTATGGTGAAGAAGTTGCCGAGCAGGTGAGAATTCAGTACGGCGGAAGCGTTAACGCAAAGAACGCAGCTGAACTGTTCGCAATGTCAGATATAGACGGTGGCCTTGTAGGCGGAGCAAGCTTGAAGGTTGACGAATTCACCGTTATAGCAAATGCATAATAATTAAGTTTACATTCTATTTGATTTAAAATGGATATTGACCCTCCGGCAAGTTCTGGAGGGTCAAGTTGTAAGTCAACAACTTGTAATATAAACAGTTAATTTATAAAAATAGTAACCGTTCAAAATGTAAGGGAGAATATCATATGGACAAGAAATTAATAACATTAATGATCCTCGACGGTTTTGGCAATAATCCAAAAACAGAGGGGAATGCTATTACCGCAGCAGGCAAACCAAATATCGATAAATATCTGGCAACCTACCCCAATACGATTATTCATACCAGTGGTATGGATGTAGGTCTTCCTGAGGGTCAGATGGGAAACTCTGAAGTTGGCCATACTAATATTGGTGCAGGTAGAATCGTTTATCAGGAATTGACCAGAATAACCAAATCCATAAAAGACGGAGATTTTTTTCAGAAGGAAGAATTCCTGAAGGCAGTGGAAAACTGCAATAAAAACAACTCAAAACTCCATTTAATAGGTCTTTTATCCGATGGAGGAGTTCACAGTCACAATACACATTTGTATGGATTACTTGAATTCGCTAAAAAAAGTGGTATAAAGGATGTTTATATTCACTGTTTCTTTGACGGAAGAGACGTACCACCTGATAGTTCAAAGGTTTATACTCAAGAACTTGAAGCTAAAATTGCTGAAATAGGTGTAGGTAAAATTGCTACAGTTATGGGCAGGTATTACGCTATGGACAGAGACAATAGATGGGATAGAGTACAACAGGCTTACGATGTAATGGTACTTGGAAAAGGTATTACTGCAAATTCTGCTGTTGAGGCTGTTGAAAACTCTTTTGAAAAGAAGGAATTTGATGAGTTTGTTAAGCCGACAGCTATTCTTGAAAACGGCAAGCCTGTTGCTACAATAGGTGCCAATGATTCAGTTATTTTCTTCAACTTCAGACCAGACAGAGCGAGAGAAATCACAAGAACCCTTGTTGACCCTGATTTTAAGGGCTTTGAAAGAGCAAACGGTTTCTTCCCGCTATACTATGTTTGCATGACTCAATATGACAAGACCATGCCAAACGTTGTTGTTGCTTTCAAGCCACAGACACTTGACAACACCTTTGGTGAATATGTCAGCAAGCTGGGTTACAGACAGCTGAGAATAGCTGAAACAGAAAAGTACGCTCACGTTACCTTCTTCTTTAACGGTGGAGTGGAAACACAGTATGAAGGTGAGGATAGAGCTCTTATTCCTTCACCCAAGGTTGCAACTTATGATCTTAAACCCGAAATGAGTGCTTATGAAGTTGCAGAGGAATGCGTTAAGAGAATAAACTCAAAACAGTATGATGTTATAATTTTGAACTTTGCAAATTGTGACATGGTTGGACACACAGGAGACTTTAATGCTGCCAAGGCGGCTGTTGAAGCCGTTGACACCTGCGTTGGCAAGGTTGTTGATGCAGTTCAGGCTCAAAATGGAATAGTACTCATAACAGCTGATCATGGAAACGCTGAACAGATGCTTGACTACGAAAATGGCGGTGCATTTACTGCTCACACCACTAATGTGGTACCTCTGATAGGCATAGGTTTGGGAAATGCCACACTAAAAGAAGGTAAGCTTGCCGACCTGACGCCAACCATACTTGATTTGATGGGAGAGGCAAAACCTGCTGAAATGACAGGAGAATCGCTCCTTATAAAATAAAAATAAAGCTATCTATAAAAAAAAGCACCCCGTAGCTTAGACAGTTATATCTAATTTACGGGGTGTTTCTTTTTTACTGACAGACTTTTTTAAATTAACTTACATTTTAATCTTAATTTAAGTAATAATCATAATCTTATTCTTAATAATCTTAATCTTCATCATCTTCGTCAAGAACAGTTATAGTCTGAGTTTTGGTTATATTTCCACAAGTTATTTTAATTTCTGTAGTACCTGCACTCACCGGTATAATTTTACCATTACCATCTTCATCAAGTCCACTTACTGTGGCCACATCTGGATTAGAGGAAGTGACTGTTATTTCTCCTAAAGCATTTGAGGGCTCCTTATCAACTGAAAATTCAATAGGATCATCATCAACATAGATTTCTGTGTCATCAAAATCTAAATCAAGGTCTTCCAGAACAACTTCTTTTACAGTTACTTTGCATGTACCCAGAAGCTTACTTTCATCAGCTGATTCAGCATTTTCGTATACTTTTACGTTTGAAGTCCCTACTTTAATACCCTTCAAATAAACGCTGTCTCCATTTTCAATCGTCTCAATAACTTCGTTATCTTCAGGTAGGATGTAGTAGTATACATCAGTTCTATAATTGTTTATCAGATTGAATACCCATGTACTGTCACCTAAATCAATTTTGCTTTCAGCTTCAACAGTAGATTTTTTTACAGTATACTTAATAGTTCCAACGGTTCTGGTAATTTTATTATATGTTTCTTTTACTGTAACAGTATAAGTTCCAGGTTCTTTCGCTGTAAAACTATGAGATATGAAATTCATACCATCAAACTTTTTAATGTTTTCCTTCATAGAAAAATTTTTGCTGCTTGAAACATATGTATAAGTCGCATCGTTATTACGGTATGAGAATTCAAGAGGTTCATTCCCATTACTGGTACCAAGGGGTAATACAGGGATGATATCCTGATGAACTGTAGCATTTGTTACAGTAACTGTACAGGTTCCAACTTTAGTAGTTTTCCCTTTTAATTTTTGATTTACCGTAATTGTTGCAGTTCCGGCTTTTAATCCGGCCAAAAATGCTTTTGTGCCGCTTGCCTTAACCGAAACAACTTTTGAATTGCTTGAAGTAAAGGTGTAAGTAGCACCCTTTACCGCATCAGATACAAATAAAGCATACTTGTCATCTTCAACTGAATAATAATCATAATTTCCAACTAAACTGCCAGTGCCAATTGTCATTTTAGCTTCAATTGATGGCTTGGCAGCTGCTTCAACCGGGGCGTAAATTCCTGCGGATAGTGTTATTGTTACTAATAATACTAAACATACAGCTAGCTTAAAAAGCCTTCCTTGTTTTAATTCGTACATAGGTTTCAAATCCTCCATATAAATATTAAATTTAAAATGATAATGTTAATTTTATCATAAAACTGACCAAAAAATTCAATATTCTACAAAAAATATATTTTCATCTCTTACGTGGTCTGGGGAGGATCAGGGATAGGAAATAATATACAAGATATTACCGAAACAAAGGGATAATTTCATTTTTGTAGAACATATTTTGCATACAACTTCAGGGAGGCATAAGAATATGAGAAAACCTATAAAGACTGTTTTGTTTTTTAAAAAAGTTTCAAAGAACTATAAGAAATTCGGCAGGCTTATTCACAGGTTGTACAAAATCTTAAGATCCCCTTTTATCAAAACACTGATTAACTTTCTTTTTACCGTTGTTTTCGCATTTCAAATTCAGGTATCCGATTTCGATACATACAAATTAAATCAGTTGGAATTTTATGCTGACAAAATACATATACTAGTAACGTTCGTGTTTATTGTGGCTTACAATTGGCTCGTACTTTTGATAGACAGTTATCAAAAATATCAGGTACAAACTACGAAATGTATAAAGGAGATAGTTAACCGGGAGACAGTAATAAATCAAACAATAGGCAGGAAGTTATATGAAATAACGAGCAGAATATCTTTAAAACCCAGTACAATCCCTACGAAAGCCGAATTTAGTAATCTTAGTTATCAGGATGTTGCTGCTCTAGTTTGTCATAACATTTATGATGCAATAAAAATATCTACTGAAAGGGAAACACACCAGGTGTCCCTGATGCAGAAGTTTAAAGAAAAAAAATCCGGGCAAGAATATATCAAGATGATAAGCTATGGTAATGCCAATCAGATATCACCTAGCTTGTTTGACAGATATTTTTATTTGAATTCAGATAAGAATTATTATCAGGTAAGGATATTTAATGATAATCAAAACAATATATTTATTTTGACAAGTGCAGCTGAAATAAAAAAGGAATGTGTTTATGGTAAGAATAGTAATGAAAAAATGACTCAATACATAGCTATCCCTGTATTTTGTGAAAATCAGGGTATAATATCGCTGCTTCAGATTGAAATGGCTGATGATGCACATATTGGGAGAACTGTAGATGAAATAAGAGGGTTTGTCAAGCCTTTTATGGCTTACATACATATCCTGACAGTATGCTACTATCAGGATGAATTATTTAAAGTATTAGCAAAGAAATTTGATATACTACGAAAAAGTAAAGAGAGGAAAGTTTTTATCGAAGGGATGAGAAAGTATGAACAAAACTATGGGGAAACTAATACATCTATTGCCCCAAAAGACTAACGAAGCAGAGTACACCGAAATATACATGGTACCGGAGGATACAGATTATATACAGGACCATAGAATATTTGAGGACAGAAGGCAGCAGTTGATAAATGAATATGAATTACATCTCAAGCAATATAAAAAAGAAGCAATGCAGATAAAATAGAAGTAACACAAATTTTAAGCTCTCAGTAAACTGAGAGCTTCTATTTTTCATGGTGGCTGTTCATTTTATTAGTCTTGTATTTCAATCTCATTAATTCAACATATTCTTTTACACGTTTTATAGCTTCATCGGGCAGATCATTAAGGTTAATATCATATTCCTGTGCAGTTTCCGCCACATAACCGTCAGGGGTTTTACGACTGGAATCCCGATCGACGAGGTAATCAATAGTTACGTCGAAAAAATCAGCCAACTTTTTCAGGACATATTCGTCCTTAGGAAATCTGTTATTGGCTTCGTAATATCCGATAACTCTGTCTGAAATATTTATGATCCTTCCAAGTTCTTTTTGTGTAATACCTTTTTCTTCTCTAAGTTCTTTTAATCTGTCACCAAATCCCATACTATGCCTCCCAAATATTACTATATCATTGACGGTTTTTTATTTCTAAAAAACGAACAAAATATTCTTAATTTTTGTTGAATATGAACGAAATATACGTTAAAATATATATTATTGTGAAAATGTTTTCTTTTTATACATTAAATGTAAGATAAATTTAGGTTATTAACTTTATATAGATAATTATAATAGTATACCTTGTGGAGGATGCTGATGACAAAAATTAATAAAAAGCTTACCGATGAAATTCAGGAGCTCAGAGAAAAATTGTATGATTATATAGATAAGAAGGGTATAAACGATGAACCTGAACTTATGGCTATTAATAGCAGACTTGATGAGCTGATTGTACAATGGTTCAAGGAAATACATCACTAAAATAATGCTGTAAAGAATATAAAACTTTATCTGAAAAAACATTTAATTGAAGTCCGGCCTGTAATACAAGTATATGTTAGTAATTGTTTATATTGTTTATTTATTTTAACAATGGGTAAATAATAATATGAAAACAGTATTTTGTATGATATTTTGAATTCCACATATAATATCTATTGGTATGAAACAGGATGCTTCATACATATATAAAGATTTATAAGGGAAATATTTACAATGATAATGTTGCAATGTTATTCTAAATACGAAGAATTACCTTGAAGGGAGAAATTGTATGAAACAATATATACCTATTGAAAGCGTTTTTGCCAGAGAAATTATTGATTCCAGAGGAAATCCGACTGTTGAGGTTGAAGTTATTGCAGAAGGCGGCTATATAGGACGAGCTTCTGTTCCATCAGGAGCATCTACCGGTGCCTTTGAAGCAATAGAATTAAGAGATGGCAACAGTGAAAGATATATGGGTAAAGGTGTTGAAAACGCCGTAGAAAATGTAAACAATGTTATTGCCCCTGAAGTAGAAGGAATGAATGTATTGGATCAGGTTGCCATAGATAAAATGATGATAGAACTTGACGGGACTCCAAACAAGGAAAGACTTGGTGCAAATGCAATTCTTGGAGTATCCCTTGCTGTTGCCAAGGCTGCCGCAGAATCATTAGGTATTGGTTTGTACCAATACATCGGAGGAGTTAATGCCAAAACCTTGCCAGTGCCGATGATGAATATAATAAATGGCGGAAAGCATGCTGATAACAGTGTTAATATACAGGAGTTCATGATAATGCCTGTAGGTGCTGAAAGTTTCAAGGAAGCGCTGAGAATGTGTGCTGAAGTATTCCACAACCTTAAAAAGGTTTTACAAAGCAAGGGATTAAGCACAGCTGTAGGTGATGAGGGCGGCTTTGCACCAAATCTTGAAACGGATGAACAGGCCATACAGATTATTCTCGAAGCAGTGGTTAAAGCAGGTTACAAGCCGGGAGATGACTTCAGAATAGCTATAGATGCGGCAGCTACAGAGATGTATCAGGAGGATGGAACCTATTTCTTCTGGAAGACAGATATAAGAAAAACTAAAGAGGAAATGGTACAATATTGGTCAGACCTTTGTGACAAGTATCCTATCATTTCTCTTGAGGATGGGGTTTCAGAAGAGGACTGGGAAGGCTGGAAATTGCTTACCGATAAACTTGGCAAGAGAATTCAACTTGTAGGAGACGACTTGTTTGTTACAAATACAAGAAGACTCGAAAAGGGTATAAAGATGGGAGTTGCCAACTCGATACTCATAAAGGTAAACCAGATAGGTACCTTGACTGAAACTCTGGATGCAATACAGATGGCGAACAGAGCAGGTTATACTGCCGTTACCTCACATAGATCAGGGGAAACCGAGGATGCTACAATTGCTGATATAGCAGTTGCAACAAACTCCGGTCAGATCAAAACCGGTGCGCCTTCAAGAACAGACAGAGTAGCAAAATACAATCAACTCTTGAGAATTGAAGAGGAGTTGGATGAAGTGGCTGAATATCTGGGTATTAAAGCCTGGTTTAACCTATCTAAATAATAACAAAAACATAAAAAGACAAGTCTATGGACTTGTTTTTTTATGTTGCTTTTTACATTGGGATATGCTAAAATGTTACTTGTCTATTTTAGGAGGTGTTATAATTGTTAATTGCAAAATGGATTGTTAATATAGTTCATATTATATTTGCTATTTCGATAATTGTTATTGTATTACTTCAGTCTGGAAAGCAAGCTGGTTTATCAGGTTCAATAGCTGGTGGAGCTGAAACCTTCTTTGGAAAGAATAAGGGACGTACTATTGATGCAATGTTGGGCAAATATACTGCATTTGCTGCTATCGCATTCCTTGTTACTTCAGTTGCTCTTTTCTTGTTAATAAAGGCAGTATAACTTAGAAATTCAAAATGCAAGCCCAGGCGTAATAGAGCACTGGGCTTTTTGTTATATTGCAGTATATAACAATAATTCTGGATTGTAATGAATGCTTTATTCGGTACCGACATTAAACTGCAACTGATTAAGGAGGTAATTTAATTTGAATAGGGACCTGGCACTTGAAGAATTAAAACTTCGACTTTGTAATAAAAATGTACTTCTTAGGTCATTAATAGTTGAAACCATAATGGAGGATCTTGCAAGGCATTTCAATGCCGATGCACAAATATGGGGTCTGACTGGATTACTCCATGATATTGATTACGAGAAGACTGTGGACCAACCTCAGCTTCACGGCATTACAGGAGCAGAAATACTCGAGAATCTTGGCTTTGATGAAGCTATAGTATACTCGGTAAGAGCTCACAATGATGTCAACGGTATACCAAGAAAGCGGAAAATGGATAAGGCTCTTTATCTGGCCGATTACACAGTGAAATATATAATTGATACATATGCAGATAAAAATTCAAAGCTTTCTGAGGTTCAGGCCGAAAAGATATTGAAAAGCCTTGCTGACAGTGCAGTGTTCCTTGATAATCTGAACGAATTGGGGTTAAGTGGTCAGGAATTTTTGGAAGTGGTTATAAAAGTTTCCAATAAAATATTAAAAATGGGATAGCTGTAATAAGATTACTGCAATAGAATAGCGATAATAGGAAAGGTTACTATTTTGTAACCTTTTTTTTGTTGTTTTGTTACACTTTCTATATTATGAACCACTAAAATATAATATAAAGTGAACGAGACCAGACGTAGTAGTCCCTTGAGATACTGATGCCCCGCAGAACTAACACGCAGCCAGTATAGGAAGGGATAAGAGTGAAAGATACTGTTAAGGCATTATGATTTTCTCGCAGCAAAGCTACTACGTGTCTTTTCATTACTATTTATGTACTCTCTGTGGGTGTGAATTGGAGATAATATGAAGAAGACTATACAGGCAACAGTTGCCATATTAATTATTTTGTTTATTTGCGTGGGTTATACCAGCAGTTATATAGCTGCTGAAAACCCTTCTTCAAAACTTGTAGAGCAGGGCAGCTTCATAAATGAAGTGGATGCAGCCCAAGGGATACCCAAAAATGAAGAAGAAACTGTCTTGGAGGATCTCCAAGTGAATGATAATATACTTGAGAAAGAAAGCACAGACCTGGAAAATCGCACAGGTATTGAGGTAGGCAGCATAAATGAAGCCTCTTTCGAAAGAGAGCTTGATAAAGGTATGCCAATGGTGGCTCTGACTTTTGATGATGGACCTCATCCGAAGTATACTGCAGAAATACTGGAAGCCTTGAGGGAGAATAAGGCTGTAGCAACCTTCTTTGTACTCGGAAACAGAGCCGAGAAATATAAAAGTACGATTAATAGTATTATTGAAGGCGGTAATGAACTTGGAAACCATACATATGACCATAAGGAGCTGACAAAACTCAATGGGAAGGGTATTGAAAGCCAAATAACCAGAACCGCAGAAATATTGGAAAGAATTACAGGAAAAACTCCTTCTGTGACACGTCCGACCTATGGAAGTATAAACGAAAATGTAAAATTGTATGCTGGCTCGCCCTTGGTATTATGGTCAATTGATACAATGGACTGGAAGAGCAGGAACAAGAATCAAATAGTTGATAAAACACTGAAAAACGTTAAAGACGGAGACATTATATTAATGCACGATATATATAAATCAACTGCTGACGCAGCTAAAGTAATTATCAGGGAACTTAAAGCCAAAGGATATCAAATGGTTACAATAAGTGAACTTTACCATGCTAGAGAAGTAACACTTCAAAAAGGACATGCTTATTATAAATGTATCTCCCAAAGCAGTATAAAAAAATAACAGATAAAAAACTTCTTTCAATAAAATTGAATGAAGTTTTTTTGCTGTGCGCCCAGCATGGACGCTTTCTCGTCAGTGAAAGTCCGATACGGGGGTTGATAGTGCCAACCGTTAGCCAAGAGCAAGGGTGTCCTCGGTGACGAGGAATCTGAAGGAAGCTGGAGGCAAAGTTCCGGTCTGAGGAACACAAACTGTATATAAGGCA
>JAEYWA010000274.1 GCA_023431385.1 Bacillota bacterium
AGTAACGAGGCAATGCTGCCAGAATAACACCATTGCCTCGTTAAAACAAGCAGAGGTAATAAAATTTTTATACAGCCAAAAAATTTTATCTGAACCCTATGCGTTTTAAAAGGAGTCTATTTAATGAATATGAATTATGATCTGGTTAGGATTGAAGAAAAGAACGTAGTGGGGATAATGGTTCGGACCACTAATGAGAACGGTCAGGCTATGTCTGATATCGGAAAAGTATGGGGTGAGTTTATGCAGGGCGAAGCTTATCCCTCAATTCCCTACAAATTAGACACAAAATCTATCGGACTTTATACTGATTATGAAGGTGATTTTACAAAACCCTACAGTTTTTTAGCCTGCTGCGAGGTAACTAAAGTCCAGGAGCTGGCTGAAAAAATGGTAACAAAAACTATTCCGGCAGGGACTTATGCAAGGTTTGTCGTTAAAGGACATGTCCAGAAAGATGTAGGCGAATTCTGGGTAAACCTGTGGAATATGCAGCTTGACCGAAAATACAGCTCTGACTTTGAAGAATATCAGGGTAACCTGGGAGATATGGAAAATCAGGAGATACATATTTATATTGCTGTAAACGAGTAGCACCGGGGCAGTGAGACAGGGCCGGAACAGTATAGACCCAGCTGATTGCCTTTTACAAAACTGATGAGGGGTTCTCGGCTTAACCATTAAAACAGGGAGAATCATAATGGAATATATAAATTTAAACATAGAAAATATTGATTCCGAAGACATTTGCTGTGCCAATTCAGATAAAAAGGGTGATAAATGCGCCGCCTCAAAGAAAGCATGGCTCAGAGAGCGATTTCACGATGGAATGGTATTTAAAAAGTTGAACGTGCGGGGAAAGGTGTTTATTGAATATATTCCTGCGGAAAATGCATGGTGCCCCATAAACGCCGAGGATTACATGTTTATTGACTGCTTTTGGGTATCCGGCAGCTTTAAAGGAAAAGGCTATGCGTCCGGTCTTCTGAACGAATGTATTGAGGATTCAAAAAAGCAGGGGAAAAAGGGCCTTGTAATCCTTTCATCGACTAAAAAAGTGCCCTTCCTTTCAGACCCTAAATTTCTGAAATATAAAGGCTTCAGGATGGCAGATAGATGTGAGCCTTATTATGAGCTGCTATATTTACCCTTCGCTGCGGATGAAAAAGCTCCTGAATTTAAGGAATGTGTTAAACAAGTCTGTATTACTGAAGCTGGTTGGGTTCTCTATTACACAAATCATTGTCCTTATACAGTAAAATACGTACCGTTAATAGAAGCTATTGCAAAGGAAAAAGGAGTGAGATTTACAGAGCATAAAATAACTTCAAAAGAGCAGGCACAATCAGCGCCTGCACCGTTCACAACTTACAGTATGTTCTATAACGGCAGGTTTGTAACCAACGAAATACTAAGTGAAGCAAAATTTATTAAATTGTTAGAGGAGACGGGGCTTTAAGGAATGGAGTATATATCTGCTAAAAGTATTATTTCGGGATATGCCGAAAATAGTAACTGGTTTGGCAACAATTATAACATGAATATATATAAAGGCTGCAATCATGGTTGTATATACTGTGACAGCCGAAGCGACTGCTATCATGTTGAGAATTTTGATCAGGTAAGGGCTAAGGAAAATGCTCTTTCCTTGATTTATCGTGACTTAAAAGCAAAACGGAAGAAAGGGGTTGTCGGAACAGGGGCTATGAGCGATCCCTATAACCCTTTTGAAAAAAAGCTTGAGCTGACAAGGGGCGCCCTTGAATTAATAGATCAGTTCGGTTTTGGTGTATCAATTGCCACAAAAAGTGATCTTGTGGAGAGAGATGCTGATATATTGCAGAATATAAAAAAGCACTCTCCCGTACTTATTAAAATAACAATTACCTGTTCCGATGACCACTTGGCCGGAAAGATTGAGGCAAATGCTCCCTCTCCTTCAAAGCGATTTGCTGCAATTAAAAAACTCAGCGACAGCGGAATTTTTACAGGAATTCTTATGATGCCTGTTTTACCGTTTATTGAAGATAACGAAGAAAACATCACTGAAATAATCCGTCTTGCACATGAGAACGGTGCAAGATTCATTTATGCTGCCTTTGGGGTTACCCTGCGAATGAATCAAAGAGACTGGTATTACTCAAAGCTTGATGAACTGTTCCCTAAAAAGAAGGAGCTGTATATTAAAGAATTCGGGGATACCTATTCATGTCAGTCGCCAAGGGCTAAGGAGTTATCTTCTGTGTTTAAGGAGGAATGCCGCCGGTATGGCCTATTATATAAAATGGAGGATATTATATCGGAGTACAAGCGCGGTTACTATGACCGGCAGCTCAGTTTGTTTTAGAATTAATGTTTCCCCAAATTCTATCCGTTGGGTAATATATATTTGTTGGTGTTGTATATTTGCTACAAATTCATTTTATTTACATTTTTTGAGTTATGTTTTTTCCGTTATACTTTTGAATGTCTTTGGCTGACAGGTCTATTACAAAATGTATCAGAATGCCTGGTATTATCGAGCCTGTAGCAATATACAGGGCGTGAAAAAACAAGCCTAAAAGTCCTGTTCTTACAACGCCGGAAACTCCCTGATAGGTGTGTCCCAAACCCAAAATAATACTGCAAATGATTGCCGTTAAGGGAAGGTTGATTGCCGGAAACAATTGGGTAAGCGCCAGTGAAAGGAACCCTCTATATAGGAACTCTTCTGTTAAGCCGGCAGTTATTGAAAGTACCGTCCATAATTTTTTTTCGCGATTGGTATCAGGCAATAAAATTGAAATATCTTGTGGAATATCGGTGTTCATTAGCTTTTGTCGATATTTTGCACTTAACCTGGCGGCCATAAGCTGATAAACAATTATTAAAATAAACCAAGCGCAGCTGTTGCTACAATAATAACGAACAGCCTGTTCAGCTCTGAGAAACGGAGAGTAACCCGGTTTATTCCAACCTCTCCCAAGGAAAAACCGTAAAACATCATATAAGCAAAAACGCAGGCAACAAGAAACCACAGCCCTCTTAATAACTTGCCATAGTATCTTATCCTTTCGGTGCTATCGACCATTTGTCTTTTGACAAATTTTCTATAGACTAATAATCCTACCACAGGCTCATATGCCAGAAAGTATACCAAAAAGAGAATTAATATAGAATTCTGAATATTCATGACCAATTTAGAAATTCTCAAGCAATTAAATTATTTCTCACGTAATTCAGCAATAACCTTTTTAACCTCTTCACTGGCCCTGATGATTCCGTATACCTTGATTTTACTGAAGGTTTCTTTCACCAGCTCGGCGGGCACGTCCTTTTCGATTATCAGCATCCCTATCAGGAAGAGAGAAAGCTTGTTTCCGTTTTGTTTTACCTGTTCCAGTGTCTTTTTGCTATAGCTGAAGACACCGGTTCCTCCTGCAAAACCGTCATTAACACCTGTTGTGCTTAGGTTGACCATATTATTAATATCTACAGTTACTTTATTGATTTCTCTACTTATATCATTATTGAGGGAATTGAGACCTAAGGCACCTGAAGCCTTGATGCTGCTTATATCCCCTGAATGTACCGTCATCTGATTCCTGATAGCGGTACGAATAAAGTCGGTTCTATTGGTATAAAAACCCTGCTCCACCAGTAAATCAATATGACCAAGATCAATTGCACCAATATTAATAGTTATTTTTTCTGTTTCCATAAATTTGCCTCCACCTTTCAAATAATAATTAAAATAATAAGAATAAAAATCAGTGTAATTATTAATTAGGAATGATATAGTATTAATTTTTGAGAATGGTATTTAGAAAACTTATAACATCCATACACCATCCATATATCCTCCATAAGCCATCTGCTTAGATTATATCTGTTTTATTATAATTTGTAAATATCTAACATAGAATATTCATAGCCACGACCATAAAATAAAAATAGCCACTACTTAGTTTGGTCCCTATAAATTGAGGTATAATAATTACTAGCTTATCAGATTTACTTATGGAGGTTGGATAATGCCTAGGAAAACATACGTAACAAACATGCCAGACAAAACAGGAGCATTTATGCTTGCCTCAAAAATAATTGCCAAACACAATGGAAATATTGTCCGGGTCAGCTACAATAAAGCAGTTGACCTTCATACACTTTTTATAGACGTGGAGGCCACAGAAGAGGAACTTACTTACATAGCAGAGGAACTGGGTCATATTGGCTATCTCAATGAAAAAATATCCGAGACAAGAATTGTTGTAGTTAACATTAAAATTCCGGATAAGCCGGGTTCAGTTTTGCCAATACTCAGAATACTTGACAGGTATGGAATAAATATTTCGTACATAAATTCAAGCTCAAATGGGACTGAATTTCAAGAATTTAAAATGGGTTTGCTCATAGAAAATCCAAAAATCATTAAAATGCTGCTTGAAGATATAAGTGAGGTTTATCAGATAGATATTGAGGATTACGACGATGCAGAAAACAGTTTGGACAATACAATTTTCTATATCCGTCTGGCTAATGAAATGCAGAAGCTTATGCATTTAAGTACTGAAACAACCATGGAGTTTATCTCGGAATCCAATCGCATCTGGCAGGTGCTACAGGAAAAGGGTGAGAATCCTAAAAAAGTTTTTGATTATATCAGACGGTTTGCAAATTTTATCAGTCTCCACAGGGAAAGTAATTTCAAGGCCGATATTGAAAAGGTGCAAATCAGCCCGATGGTCACTCTGTATAATATTCAGCCGCCCTGCGGAAGCAATACTTACGTTATGGAGACTTCAAAGGAGCTGGTGCTTGTAGACACCGGGTATACCATCTATTCAAACGAAATGTTTGAGATTTTCAACAAACTGTTTGTGGATTGGCAAAGCAGACTCAAACGAGTGTATATTTCCCATGCCGATGTTGATCACTGCGGCCTTTTATCACAGCTGGGAGATGCCGAGATATGTGTAAACCAAAAAAGTGCTGACAATTTAAGACGACAATACCAGGGGATTCGAGATTATAGAGAGCATAACGATATCGGGCTTGGCTACAGCAAGCTCAGCCGGATAATTTCAGGGTATGTTCCTCCCAAGACAGATAAATTTACTATTATTGATAACGGTGACACGCCGGAAGAACACAAGGAACTGCTTCATATTGGAAGCTTTGAAGTAGGAGATATGGAGTTCGAAGTAATTGAGGGCAGCGGAGGACATGTATACGGCGAAATGGTTTTCGTATGCAGAAAATTTGGAGTGCTTTTTACAGGAGATATATTAGTAAATATAAGCGGCTTCAGCTCGGAACGCGCTGAGTTTAATTTACTGGCGCCATACCTTATGAGAAGTGTTAATTCCGATTCTGCAAAAGCCACAGAAATGCGAGAGCAGATTACCCGTCTTGCCGAACAAATAGGTGCTTGCATCCAAAAACCATGTATAATTTGCGGCGGGCATGGTCCTCTTTCCATTATTGATAATCACAGGCTTGTAAACATGATCGGTGCTGAAAGCATATCAATAAACGCTTCACAATGTGCGTTGGAAGGATGCCGGAACAAAGCTTGTGGCATTGTCTGGTAATTAGGACTATCGGACCATACCAAGTCATTTCAACCAACCTTGTCAAAGGTCAGTTCACTGCCGTATGGCCTGAGAAGACTGTCCAGCTCTTTATTTTGTGGATTTATCCAGGCCATGGCCTCAGGTTTTTGGAGGATAACCGGCATCCTGCTGTGTATTTGCGACATTTGATGGTTTGCGTCAGTAGTTATTACAACAAAACGTGTTGAGGGGATGCCGGTCTTATCTAAAAAGCTGCCGTACAAGCCGGCAAAGTACATGAGCTGTGAGCCTGATGTGCGGATAAGGTATTTGTCCTTCTTTTTGGTGGAACCGTCGGCAGCTTTCCATTCATAAAAGCCGCTCGCCGGCACAAGGCATCTGCCCATTCCGAGAAGTTTGCGAAAGGTAGGCTTTTCGTGAAGGGTCTCACATCGGGCATTTATAATGACTGCACTTGACTTCATATAGTTGGGGAAGCCCCATTTAAAAAGGTGTACCTCCCTTGCTTTTTCAGAACTGTTCAAACTTACGGAACTGGTAAAACTGGCAGCACTGATAGAACTGGCAGAACCGACAGAACTAACAGCCCTAGCGGTAATAACCGGAACTGTATCGGTAGGAAAGATCTCTCCGGTTTTCATTTGTTGAGCTTCATTTTTATATCGTTGATCAATTCCGTTAATAATCTCTATTAATTCCGAATTTTCTTCTTCCGTAAAGACCACATATCGTCCGCACATATTAACCTCCACTAATTGTTCTATTTTTATTATATCTGATTTTTAATGCTTATACGTATCAATTTTAATTTTTCAAGGGTTAATATTTTGATTTTGATATGTCAATAATATAAGCATATAAACAAAACAGGAGGCTCTTATGAATAATAAATTTAAAATTGCACCATTGGCAGATAATAATGAAGTATTAAATGATATATCCAGACTGGAATCCGAACTGAAGAAAAAATCCGGAATGGATATAGTTTTAATCGCCTATACTAATTCAGAAAATAAATAAAGTTAATAATTAATTAGTAAAAGAGACCAGTTAATGTCGACGACTTTAACTGGTCAGTACTTAAATATTGCTTTTTAAAAGCTTATCTAATGATTGCTCATAATAAATATGTTTATCTTATGCATATAAATGTGTTAATATTATTAACCATAACCTCAAAGTAAATCCATCTGCGGCCATTCCATCTGTAACCGTAAACTATACGTGGCGTAACGCTTGAGATCCAGGCCCAGAAACGTCTTCCATTATTCAGCCATATAAATGCAAATCTGTTTCGGCAAAGTCTTATGGGGCCCGGGAAAAAGTTTGGTCTTCTTGGTATATAATTTGGTGGGCGCATATTTGGTGCAAATTGACCGAAATTGTGGGGCCCCGGTGAATATGGCATTAAAGGCTGACCCTGGGGAGGTCCGAAAGGTGGTTGGCCTTGAGGAGGTCCAAAAGGTGGTTGGCCTTGAGGAGGTCCAAAAGGTGGTTGGCCAAAAGGCTGTCCCTGGGGTTGGCCTTGAGGAGGCATCATCTGCCCGGGCATCCCGTCCGGTCTGAGATCATCGTCATAATCATCAAATTCTTCATATTCACCATATTCATCATAATCGTCATATTGATCCGACATTTAATCTACTCCTTTCAAGTAGTTTTCAATATATAATATGGTGAATCGGAATGTGAGGTTACATAAAGAATGCAGGATAATGTGAGGAGCGTTATCAAATTTCGCTGTCCTCCCTCACTTCAATATAGAATCTTTGTTTTCCAAAGCCGCCATCCTCAAAAAACAACTGAAATTTTTTACCCTGGCAGGTACAATAATATCTTTGTGCATTTACTCTTTGCTTAAAGCTTTGACCGTTCTTACTTTCCAATACCTTGCTTATTTTATAGGTACGGCCTTCCCATTCGAAGGAGGCAGGGATTAACTCTCCGGTGCTGCTGCGTCTGAAAGCTTCAGCATTAAGATAAACCCGCCGATATTGAGATGCGGGTACTTTATTTTCACTTTCTTTTTCCAATTGTTTTCCTTCATACCCGAATGAAACCATAATAATTCAATCATTTCCCTTCCATAAACCATTTGTTGTCCTCTAGAAAAAGATATACTTCCTTATTCATTACTCTGCACCGATAACGAATTCCTTGACCGCCTACCTTTTGACTGGCGGCTTTTTTGAAATCAAAGACCTTGTCTATGTCGTAGCGTGTTCCATCCTCCCAGACAAAGTAGAGTGGGAGGAGAGCTCCATCCTTCGTAAAAGCGGACATAACGTCTACATAAACTTTGCGCAAAATAATTCTCCTTTCTGTGAAATCAATATATTACTATCTAAAATACGATACGGGAAAAATAATATTTTCTTCTATAGGGTTTGCATTAAGCTTCTCATCCTTCAGCATTAAGGCTCTTTGGGCAGAGTAATGTCCATAACGCCTTCTTACATCATCAATACATTTTTCTAAAAGCTCTTTTTTTAACCGTCTGTTGTCATCATCAAACAAACTTAGCTGGGCATATGTATCAGGCGATATAAGATCGGTAACCCTTACCCCGATGGAACGTATAGGCTTATCCCAGGTCCAGTTTTTCAGGAATATATCAAAGGCTTTTTCTGCAATCTCACTGCTGACAAAGGTGTGGGTATTCAATTGTGCCTGCCTGTCGATGGTTACAAGCTCTTTGTCCCGTACATGTATTTGTATGGTTTTTCCCTTGAAGTAATGTTTCCGAAGTCTTTCAGCAACACTTTCAGAGAGAACATAAAAAAGCATTTTAACATCCTTATTGTTTTCCAGATCACGGGGTGTAGTCATACTGTTTCCGATACCCTTGATTATGCTTTCGGTACCTATAATTGAGACTGGAGTGGTGTCCAGGCCGTTGGCAAAGCTCCACAGGTACTCACCCCATTTACCAAGCAGGCCTGTGAGAACCACCGGTGAGACAGTTGCAATATCTCCGATGGTGTAGAGGCCGATTTTAGCCAATTTGCGCCAGGTAGACGGTCCAACGTATAAAAGCTCTTTTGCAGGAATAGGCCATATCTTTTGCTTATAATCGTTTGAACCTATTACCGTAACGGCATTGGGCTTTTTCAGATCGCTCCCAAGCTTTGCGAATATCTTATTCCAGGAAACGCCAACAGAAACGGTGATCCCGGTCTCGTCAATCATTCTTTTACGTATTTCATGGGCAATATGCTCACCATCTCCGAACAGACGAACCGAATCGGTAACATCAAGCCAGTTTTCATCAATGCCAAAGGCCTCAATCTTATCGGTATAATCGTGATAGATTTCTCTTGCAAGCTTTGAAAATTTGAGATATCTATCGTAATTTGGAGAAATGACGACCAGGCTAGGACATTTTTGCTTTGCCTGCCAGATAGCCTCGCCGGTCTTGATGCCAAAGCCCTTCGCTATATTGTTTTTAGCCAGAATAATTCCGTGCCGATGCTCAATGCTACCGCCTACAGCCACTGGCTTTTCTCTCAGTTCGGGCTGGTACAGACATTCAACGCTTGCATAGAAGTTGTTTAAATCTGAATGTAAAATTACTCTTTCCATAATGGCATCCCCAATTAATTTAATCGAACATATGTTCTGTTTTATATTATATGCCCGAATAAGGAATTTTACAAATAAAATTATTACAATTTTTAATAATTCTAAAGTGCATTAAGTAAAAATAGATTAACATAAATAATTTGGGAAAAGCATCTTAACTCAAGCTCCTTATAAGGACACTTTTTATCTTGTACATACAAATCCGGAATGTTATAATCAAAACATAATGTCAAATAGGAGGATTAACAGCATGTTAACCAAACCTGTAGGCTTGTTATTTTAATATTTCATGAAATGAAGTCGGCTTAATATGTTATAGAGACAGTTCAAGTCGATTTTCATTTACTAATTCTTATGTAGAAGTTATGGCTCTACCTTTTGCAGGGTTAATTCTCAAAAGGGCGTCATTGTAAGCAAAATTTTATTCAAACGGTAGTTGTTTTGTAAACCATTTATATTAGTCTATTATTCAAATTTCATTAACCATAATAATTATAGGTTCTAAGGTCGTTGCAGATAGTGAATATACTATCAAACAGGCTTAAACCTCCAAACTAGACTACCCACTTTCAACTGGTAGTAATTGACTTATAGGAGCTGATTTATGTACCGATTATTAATCGTAGAAGATGAAAAATGGGAAAGAGAAGGGCTAAGGGATTTTCTTGACTGGAGGAGTCTGGGGATCGAAGTAGTAGGCTGCGCATGCAATGGTATTGAAGGCCTGACCCTATCGGAGCAAACCCATCCTGATATAATTCTCACTGACATTAGGATGCCTAAAGTGGATGGACTTAAAATGTCTAAGAAAATCCGCAGCTTTCTTCCCGATGCAAAAATAATTATTTTAAGCGGATATAATGATTTTGGATACGCAAAACAAACCTTCGAATTTCGTGCCTTTGACTATGTTTTAAAGCCTGTTGATAAGAATAGCATACAAGAAGTGGTATTACGTGCTATATCAGCTCTTAACAGTGAAAGGAGTATTGAAAGCGAAAGAGTTACGCTGAAAAGCAAATTGATGGATTATTTCTCTGAAAATAAGAATAGCCTCCTGCTTAAAATACTTGAAGGAAATGAATTGGAGTTTGCTCCAGAGGATTTTCCTATTAGATTATCCGATCCTAGAGCAAAAATAGTCATTGCTGTACTAACAATGAACAGTGCTTCATTTATCAGCAGCAGGCTTATTACAGATCGCTTTGAAGCAATAATGAAGGAAAGAGGAATGGCCTTTTCATTAACAAAGCCCTTTAAGGAGGCTGTTTTATGCTTGGAAGCACCTGATACCCAAGAGGAACTCAGTAATAAATTACATGAGCTGGCGGTTTATCTTAGAGCTGAGCTGAATATAGACTCTATTATATCAGTGGGAGAAGCAGTTAGTGGTTTTTCGGAGGCCGCTGCCTCATATTCTCAGGCAAGGGAAGCCTACAGCTTTAGATTCCTTGCCCAATATGGGGACATTATGTTTTATAATGAAGTAAAAGAGAAAAATTATATGAATCTGGACTTTGCACGCCCCATTGTAATAAGGGCTCATGATATAATCAATAAGCTGATGGCCGCAACCCAGAAGAACCAAAGGGAGGAATGGAGATTATTACTGGATAGCTTCCTTACCACCTTAAGAGAAGTATCACCATTAAGCAAATTAATGCTGAGCAAATTTTTTACTCAGGCAATGCTCATTATAAATCCTGCCGCCTTTAACGAAAATTCTGAAAACTTTAAAGTATACATATTGGATAAAGGCAGGTTTGAGGAGCAAATTTCAAAAATGGACACAATTGATCAAACCAAGGATTATCTGATGGATTTTTTAGAAGCTATCTCTGCCAATACAATGAATAAATCCAGCAACGCAGATGCGGAGGTTACACAAAGGGTTATTAAAATAATTGATGAGAGATATTCAGAAGAACTAGATTTAAAGTGTATATCTCAGGTTATCCATTTGACACCTTATTATATTGGGAGTATTTTTAAGAAAAATACTGGGAAAACCTTTAATCAGTATTTATGTGATTACAGAATCGACAGAGCAAAGGAAATACTGCAAACCGGTAAAGTTAATATATCCCGGCTTTCAGAAGCAGTGGGAATAAAGAATACCTCTTATTTTTGCACACTTTTCAAGAACAGATTCGGAATCAGTCCCGGGGATTACAAAGAAATCATGAAGGGCGGACATTGATATGATAAAAATGCTGATTGTTGAAGATGAAAAATGGGAGAGAGAAGGGCTGATTGACTATCTGAATTGGGAGGAACTGGGGATAGAGATTGTAGGTGCCGCCGCAAATGGAGTTCAAGGCCTGAAATTGGCCAAGAAATACTATCCTGACTTAGTAATTACAGATATAAAAATGCCCTTAATGGATGGAATTGAATTTGCTAGAGAGGTAAGCCAATTTTTGCCTGATTGCAAGTTTATATTCATTACCGGCTATGATGATTTTATATATGCCAAGGAAGCTATACGTCTGGGGGCTTATGAGTACCTCCTCAAGCCTGTGCAAAAGCATCACCTGGTAAATGCTGTAACTTTGACTACTCAGAAAATATCTGAGCAACGAAATCAGTCAAAATATATTTCAAGCCTAAAGCATCAATTAAGCGAAAGCCTGTATGAAGAAAGAGAGCGCTTCTTGATAAGCCTAATTGAGGATGAGAAAAGAGGACAGGTTGATTTTGGAATTATTGGTTTGTCAGAGTTAACTACAGGGTCATATGGATTTCTAGCCATTATATTACGTTTTGATTTTGTTTCATCCTTTCACGGAAAGGGATATAGTGAAAAGAGAATTTACCAAAAGGAGCTATTCCAGAGGATATCCAGGACTATTGGAAATGAGGGAATAGTAGCAAGAAATAACAATGAGACAAACGAGCTTATTATTTGTATTACAAATTCTGTGAATGACAGAATGTACATTCAAGATACTATCAGAAGGATCAGCCTGGAATGCCGGGAAGCAAATATGCCGGAGGCTGTTGTCGGGGTAGGAGCTTTTGTAAAAACACCTCAGTGCTTCGTTGACTCCTTTACACAGGCTAAGAGCGCATTAGAGCATATTTTTTTCAAAAGAGATCAGGAAATCCTCTTTTACGAAGATATATACGAAATGTCAGAGGTAAATGGACCAGATACTTACGCTTTGTATTCATACGCAGCAGAGTATTCAAAAAAGCTTTTAAGCGGTATAGTTTCAATGGATTCAAAGGGTATATCAACTGTGGCTGATGAGTTGTTTGATATGATTGAGGGGCAAACGGTTGATAAAAGCGCAGTATGTAATCTTATTGCAGGCTTGGTTGGTGAAATATCTACGCTACTGTTCAGTTATGATATATCCTTTACTCACAGACTGATAAGTGAGGATATAGTAGCTACACTGAATGAATTCATTAAGCTTGAACACATGAAGGATTGGTTTAAGGAGCTGCTGGAGCATGCCAATCGCTGCATATACGATAAAAAAAATAATAAGGAAGAAAATATTGTTTCCAAGGTTATGGAGATTATTAATAACGAGTATAACAGCAGTATAGGTGCTGAGACTATTGCACATAAGCTGGAGCTGTCCCCAAACTATCTTGGTGCTTTATTTAAAAAATATACAGGAAAAAGCTTTACTGAGACCTTGACAGATGTTCGGATGAAAAAAGCAGAGGAACTATTGATTTCCGGAAATGAAACACTTAATTATATAGCTGAAAGTACCGGGTATATAAATACTTCACATTTCTGCAAGGTTTTCAAAAAACGCTATGGAGTAAGTCCCATGGATTATAGGAAAAGGCACCAGATTACGTAAATTTCCGAGGTGGTTTCGATGAAAATAATAAAAAGATTGCGTCACTTTTTTAATAACATGCATGTGGTATGGAAGTTTACACTTGCGTATTTTATAATTATTGCATTACCTGTTATCGGAACCGGATTATATATAAATGACAGTACAAATAAGGCTGTTATTCATCAGGCAGGGCTGCTGGCCAAACAGAACCTTATGCAAAAAAGAGAGATTATCAATCAAAAAATCGAAAGTATTGAAAGAACATCAATATCTATAGCTTATAATCCTCAGATTCTCAAGTATGTAGAGGATACCTTCAAAAACAACTATCAGGGCTTTGAAGAATATAATTATACCTTTTCACCTCTGTTTAGGAACTATATCATTCAGAACAAGTATATATATGAAACCATGCTGTATCTTGATAACAGCTCCTTCCCTAGGGGATGGAATGACATATTTCAAGTCTCGGATATTATGGGAGACGAGAGGTATGCAGATTTGTTGGACGACAACTCTGCACTGAAGAAATGGAGTTCGTTACATGATTCTAAAACCAGAAAAATTACAGGTAACATTGGCAGAGACAAGGTTATTTCTCTGTGCCAGAAGCTAATATCCTTCAATGATAAAAGCTGTATAGGTTTACTGGAGATAGAAATTTCCGAGAAGGTGTTATTTGAAAATCTTGTTGACCCCGGCAATGGGGAGTACTTTATTGTATTTGATCAGGAAGGGAAGATTGTATCCCATAATACATATAATTTCATGCCTCAAAAATACCAGACAGAGTTAATTCCAACTATATCGAAGG
Source organism: Bacillota bacterium (assembly GCA_023431385.1). Classification (GTDB taxonomy): domain Bacteria; phylum Bacillota; class Clostridia; order Acetivibrionales; family DSM-1351; genus Ruminiclostridium. The sequence goes on from JAEYWA010000274.1 coordinate 13,758, forward strand.
ATGAAATAGAAGGAGTATATACTTTAGATAATGAAGAGCTTTTGATATATTCTATACCTTTGGTGAATATTGGATGCCGCCTGGTGGGGATTATCCCGCTGGAAAGCTTTATTAAGAGCGACGGGAATTATACTCTTATTGTTGCAGGTGTTATTATAGCTGCCCTAGTTATATTTGGAGTAATTATTTACCTGGTTACCAAACGACTTACCCGAAGATTAAAGCTGCTGGTCAAAGGACTTAAATCAGTCAGAGATGAAAATATTAACATAAAAATGCCGGTGGATACCCATGATGAGTTTGGTGAATTGGCCCAAAGCTTTAACCACATGACAGAAAGAATCCATAGCTTGATTGAAAGGGTTTACAAGGCTCAAATTATGGAGAAGGAGTCTGAGCTTAAGGCCTTGGAGGCCCAAATCAATCCCCACTTCTTATACAATACCCTTTCAACCATATCCTGGATGGCCAGAAAGGCAAAGGCAGATAATATCGACCACTTATCCCTTCAGTTATCTCAGTTTTACAGGCTGGTGCTTAGTAAGGGCAAGTCTGTTATAACAGTTGAGGATGAAATAAATCTGTTAAAGTCATATGTTGAAATTGAGAAGATCAGGTTTGAAAATATGCTGGATGTTAAGTATGACTTGGATGAGAAAGCATTGTCATATACAATGATAAAAATTATTCTGCAGCCTATTGCAGAGAATACTATTAATCACGGAATTCTCCATAAGGAGTGTAGAGGAACAATGATTGTCAAGCTTCGTCAGGACGAAGAAAATCTGTATTTTACAATTATAGATGATGGAATAGGCATGAGCAGAAGTACATTGGAGAGCATCAAAAATGGACAGATAGTCAAGAATAGAGAAAGCGGCTATGCCATTCATAATATAATGGAACGATTAAAATCAGTATATGGAGAAAAAACCAATATAATAATTGCAAGCCGGCCCGGTATTGGCTGTGCAGTTAGAATTGTAATACCAAAATCACCGATGTTTCCGAATTTTTGATATAGGAATTGGTTTAGAAAATTGAACAGGCGGCAGATCACACCTATAATAAACTTGTAAGTAATTAAAAGGTGTGTATTCTGTACCTGTTATATGTAAACCAATACATTTATTCATTCTTATGTCAACTTTCGGAAAGGTGTGTTACAATGAAGCAAGAAATCGTCGTTACCAACAATGAACTTCCTGGCAAACCAAAGAGAGCATTTCGGAAAGTTTTTTATGAACAAAGATATTTGATGATTCTGGTACTCCCTGTAGTGTTATGGATGTTTATATTCAATTATATTCCAATGTTGGGCCTTGTAATATCTTTTAAGGAATATAATCCTTTTCTGGGTCCTCTTGATGGCTTTATTAAAAGTCCTTGGGTGGGTTTAGATCATTTTATTGAAGCATTTTCAGATAAGTACTTTCTATATTCCCTTTGGAATACAATTTATTACAGTGTTCTGAATCTCATTGTTGGATTTCCTTTTCCAATAATTTTCGCAATTCTTCTTAATGAATTGGTACATACAAAATTTAAGAAGTTTGTTCAAACAGTGAGTTATCTCCCTCACTTTATTTCTTGGGTTTTTGTAATCGGTTTCATATATGTTATATTTGCTGTTGATAATGGTATGATAAATGGTATTTTGTTGAAGCTCGGTATTGTTGATGAAGCAGTACCCTTCCTGGCAACACCTGAATATGTGCCAGCAATAGTCATACTATCTCAGGTATGGAAATCCTTTGGATGGAACTCTATCATCTATATTGCAGCCATAACCAATATTGATCCTACTATGTATGAAGCAGCTACTGTGGATGGAGCAGGCAGATTTGCAAAAATCAGATACATCACTTTGCCATCCATAAAGCCTACCATTGTAATTTTGCTGATATTCAACATAGGTGGACTCATAAGTGCGAATTTTGGTTTGTTCGAACAGATGTATCTCCTTTCAAACTCAATGATTCAGGATGCAACCGAGATTGTGGACACCTATACCTATAAAATGGGAATAGTGTTATCAAGGTATTCCTATGCTACTGCGGTAGGCTTGTTCAGGTCGGTTGTGGCAGTTATTCTTCTATCCGGTGCAAATTTTGTTTCAAAGAAATTAACCGGCGAAAGTCTATACTAAGGGAGGAAAAATCATGCAAAAAATTCGTAAGCTTTCAGGTGACCGTATTTTTGACGTCTGCAATTTAATTTTTATGTGCTTTATCATATTAATAACCTTGTATCCATTTTATTATGTAATAATATCTTCATTGAATGATCCTATGGATTTGTTAAAGGGACCTGTATATTTACTCCCTAGAAAGTGGTCGTTGAGTAATTATATTTACATCTTTCAAGATAAGGATATTCTGAGAGCTGCTTTCATCACAGTGTCTCGAACCTTGATTGGCAGTGTCACCGCAGTGCTCTTTACAGCGGCATTTGCATATGGTGTTTCAAAGAAGATGCTTCTAGGGCGTAAGTTTTTCATTGGTATGGCTTTGGTAACAATGTATTTCAGCGGAGGACTGATCCCAAGTTATATTTTGATTGCCCATGGCCTTAAGCTTCAGGGAAATTTTCTGGTGTTTATTATACCAAACCTGTTTAATGCCTTTAATGCATTCATAATGATGTCGTTTTTCAGAGGAATTTCTTCCGAAATGGAGGAGTCGGCAAAAATTGATGGAGCTAATGACTTAATTATCTTCTTCAAGCTAATTATTCCAGTATCAATGCCTATTTTAGCCACAATAGCTCTTTTCAACGGTGTTTTTCATTGGAATTCATGGTTTGATGCTCTGCTTTACGGTGGAAGAAAGCTTGAGACCCTCCAGCAGTATCTTGTTAAATCTATTCAATCGGCAACGGTCAGTGCACAAGCTGCCAGCTATGTATCAAACACAGGCATTAGCTCAACCTCTATCAGGTTGACAACAATGGTAGTAACAGCATTCCCTATTGTTCTTGTTTATCCCTTCCTTCAAAGATATTTTGTAAAGGGAGTAATGATAGGATCGCTAAAAGGTTAATTTTTGTATTATCCCGGGCTTAGCACCTGGATAAAATAAATAATTGCGGAGGAGAATATTATGAAAAGAAAGCAATTTAAAGTATTTGCTACTATTATGGCTTTGTTGATTTCTGTGTCTATCGTATTGACCGGTTGTGGTGGGTCCAATGATTCTGCACAGGAAAGTACAAAGGAACCGGTGGCAAGCAGCACTGCAGCAGAGACTACAGCAGATTCTTCAGCAGCCACTCAATTGTCCTGGCAAAAGGATACTTCACCATTTAGCTTTGACATGTATTTCTTTGGTGCCTGGGGAACCGGATATCCATGGAGAGGCAGTGCTGTTGAAAAGTACATCACTGAAGCAACAGGAGTTACTCCAAACATCATTATTCCAACCGGAAATGAAAAAGAGTATCTGAATGTAATGATTGCCTCCAATGACCTTCCTGATGCAATGGTTTTAGAATGGTTCCAACCTGAAACCAAGAAGCTTATCCAGTCAGGCAAGATTCATGCAATTGATGATTTGGCAGCAGCACATGCTCCTGAATTAATGGATATGATTCCTGGTGAAGTAAAATCATACCACAAGCAAGATGATGGAAAGCTTTATTACCTGCCATCATTCTTCAGCTCAAAGGAAGAATTTGACTCTAGCTTGGAAAAGCATAATGCAAGACCATTATTCATCCAGAAGGGTATATACGAAGGCTTGGGAAGCCCAAAAGTAGATACACCTGAGAAATTCATTCAGTTGTTAAAGGATATAAAAGCAAAATATCCAGATGTTAAGCCATTTGCTATTGAACCTCCTGTTGATGTAAATCAATGGGGTCTTGCAGGAAGTTATACCTTGCAGTACTTCGCTGGTATTTTTGCACCTGAAACCTTAGCTAAGGATCAATATCTTGAAAATGACAAGATAAAGATGATATTCGAGAATCCAAACTATGTTGAAGCAGTTAGATTCTTAAACAAGATATACAATGAAGGTCTCATAAGTGTAGACACTCTTATGATGAAGCATGAAAACTTCGGTGAGACTACTGATTCAGCACAGTTTGCAGTAACCGGAAGCTTCCCGATTGATGTTTGGAAGACTCATAATCCAAGAGTTAAGGCTCTGACAAATGATGAATCAAAGACCTATATGCCACTTGAGTTCTTCAAGTATGACGGCAAGGAACCACAATATGCTGGTGGTAGAGGCGCAGGCTGGGTTGGTTCAATGGTAACTAAGAATGCTAAGAATCCTGAACGTATTATCAGATACTTCGAGTATTTATGGAGTGACGAAGGACAGATAACTAACCTCTTTGGTAAAGAAGGCGAAACTTTCGAAATGGTGGATGGACTTCCACAGTACAAGCAAGAAATCATGAAAGAGCTTGATACTGATGCTGCAAACTTTGCAAACAAGTATGGCTTTGAGTCAAGGGCTGTAATGTGGAGATCCAAGTGGGCAGGCTGGCAGAAAATTGCTATGGCACCTCAGGCATATGCTGATTACCTGAACTCTGTAAAGAATTATGGTGTTGATATTTGGGATATGGGTCTTGATAACCTCGATCCTGATACAGCGTCAAATGAAGGTGTTGCATTTGCAAAGATTAAGAATATCTGGAACAAGTATTTATCAAAGATGATTCTTGCAAAGACTGATGCAGAATTTGACTCCACTTATCAAGCAGCAATGAAGGAAATTCAAGATGTAGGTCTTGAAAAGGTTAAGGATGTTATGACACAGAACCATTTGAAGGATGTTGCTAAGAAGCAGGGTAAGTAAGATTTTTGCAAAGTTAATTACAAACAAGGCTGCCATTGAGCAGCCTTGTTTGGTATAATAACCTGAATTTCCACAGAAATTATTACATGCAGATTAAAGCCCTGAAAATAAAGATTTGAAACGTATATAAGTTATGTAAATATATTACACGTATTGTGCTATATACTTCTTGAAACCTGTCAAAATACATACTTTTACACTGTAATGTGCTATGTTCATTAGTAGTTTAAGTTTTAAGAAAAAAAGCAATGCTCAATGAGCACAGAATTTATATTAGGGAAGAACTGATGTGACGGAGGAGTAAAACATGAGGCTATGGTATAAGCAGCCGGCAGATTCCTGGGTAGAAGCTTTACCAATTGGAAACGGCAGGCTTGGGGCAATGATATATGGTAAAGCTCTTGAGGAGGTAATATCTCTAAACGAGGATACTCTATGGTCTGGATACCCTAAGGATATGAATAACTATGGAAAAGCAGAGTACTTTAAAAAAGCAGTTACTCTTACAAAGCAGAAAAAATATCACGAAGCCCAGACTTTGATAGAGGAACAGCTTACTTCAGGGTGGGGACAGTCCTATTTGCCCATAGGGGATATCAAGCTTAATTTCAGTCACAGGGGCAATGTTGAGAGCTACATTCGAGAGCTGGATATAGACTCGGCAATATCAAGAGTAGAATATCTTTTAAATGGTGTTAAGTACAGAAGAGAGCTGTTGGCTTCTGCTCCAGATAATATTATTGTCATAAGGCTTTCCTCTGATCAAAAAGGAAAAATTAGCTTTTCCGCTACATTTGATTGTCAGCTGAAATCAACATTAGAGGTTAAAGAAAATCTACTTGTTTTAAGGGGTGAAGCACCCTCCCACGTGGAGCCAAGCTATAGTAATGATTTGCATAATCCTGTTACATATTCCGAGAAGGACGAGGAAAGGGGAATGCTTTTTACTGCAATGGCAGGCATAAAAGCGTCGGGTGGACATATAAAGCAGAGTATTAAAGAGATAATAGTGGAGGAGGCAGATGAAGTACTAATATTCATCAATGCACAAACCAGCTTTGACGGCTTCAATGTACAGCCCTTTCTCAGTGGAAGGAAATATGAAGAAATATGTTCTGAGCAATTGAAGGCCGTATATTCTAAGAGCTTCGAAGAGATATGCTCAGCTCATGTATCCGATTATCAAATGCTTTATAACAGAGTGGAGCTGGACCTTGGGCATAGTAAGGCATCGGAGCTTCCCACTGATGTGCGTCTGTATCAATTTCAGGGTCTTCAAAATGATGAGCCTGAGTATAATGAAGAGCCTGCTCATCAAAATGGGACTGCTAGGTGTAATGAGTTTGAGCAAAATGATCCTGAGCTTTATGCACTACTATTCCAGTACGGGCGCTATCTCCTTATTTCTTCCTCAAGGAGGGGAACGCAGCCTGCAAACCTTCAGGGTATATGGAACTCTGAGCTGCGCCCGCCATGGAGCTCAAATTACACAATAAATATTAACACACAAATGAATTACTGGCCTGCTTTTCCCTGTGGCCTTGGTGAACTTCAGGAGCCACTTGTAAGGCTTATTAGTGAGCTTGCTGTCAATGGAAGAGTTACAGCAAAAGAGGTTTATGGCGCCAGAGGCTTTACTTCACATCACAATACGGATATTTGGAGATTTACATCTCCAGTGGGCAATAAATGGAAGGAATCGGCTTGCTTTGCATTTTGGAATATTTCTGCCGGATGGCTGTGCAGACACCTTTTTGAACAGTATGAGTATACCCTTGACCGGGATTTTCTAGAGAAAACGGCCTATCCCATTATGAAAAGTTCGACTGAGTTCCTATTGGATACACTAACTGAGGATGGGGAAGGGTATCTTATATCCTGTCCTTCCACTTCTCCTGAAAACAACTTTTATTATAATGGAAAGAAATGCAGTATATCTGAAACGTCAACAATGACAATGACAGTTATTAGAGAACTTTTTAAAAATTGCATAAGTGCTGTAAATATACTGGGATATGATTATGAGTTTGCAAAGGAACTCAGCGAAAAGCTCAAAAGGCTTTACCCATACAGGGTAGGAAGTAAGGGCCAGCTTTTGGAATGGTATGAGGAGTATGATGAGGTTGAGACATACCACAGGCATATTTCCCACCTTTATGGCTTATATCCATCAAATGAAATAACTTTGGAGGATACTCCGGAATTGGCAGAGGCCTGTAGAAAATCGCTGGATATACGAGGTGATGATGGTACAGGCTGGAGTATAGGCTGGAAAATCAACCAGTGGGCAAGACTATTCGACGGAGACAGAGCACTAAAGCTATTGAACAGACAGCTCAGGGTAGTTCGGGATACGGGGACGGAATATAATTATGGAGGAGGTACGTATATAAATTTATTTGATGCGCATCCACCTTTTCAGATTGATGGTAACTTTGGTGCAACTGCCGGAATAGCAGAGATGCTCCTGCAAAACCGTAACAACAGGATTTATTTGCTTCCTGCCTTGCCAACCATCTGGAAAAAAGGAAGAGTTAAAGGACTTTGTGCAAAGGGAAGAATAACCGTGAATATTTACTGGGACCTGGATGAAATTAAGTCTGAGCTTATGTCAGATATTGACCAGACCGTTATGGTATCATTTAAAGGAAAAGCTCTATCCAGAGTGGATTTGAAGGCTGGTCAAACAATAACGGTGCACTGCAATAACTAAATAAATAATATAAATAGGAGTGAATATAATGGAGCATAATTTTCACCTTCGTTACAATACTGCCGCAGAAGTCTGGAATGACGCAATACCCCTTGGAAATGGAAGACTTGGAGCCATGGTGTATGGGCACACAAATCTTGACCGTATCCAAATAAATGATGATTCCTTATGGTATGGAGCCTTCATGGATCGAAACAATCCATCTCTAAAGGAAAAGCTTCCTGAAATCAGACGATTGGTACTTTCGGGAGACATATACCATGCTGAGGAGCTTATAATGCAATATATGGCGGGAACTCCTGCGTGTATGCGTCACTACACCCTGTTAGGTGAGGTGGATATCGCATTAAATCAGCATTTACCCTTTGCTTCAGGAGCAGTGCCAAACAGTGAGGGGGCAGAAGATTATTGTGCCGACCTTGACCTGATGACCGGTTTACTTAATATAAATCATAAGCAGGAGGGTGTCAGCTACAAGAGGGAGATGTTTATAAGCCATCCTGGGCAAGTGATGTGCTTACGTCTTGTTAGTGAGACTCCCGGTGCAATCAATCTGGACGTTATGATGAATAGAATTGGTATATCCGATGCCGTTGCCATGGATGACCGAAGACCCGGAAGGAAAGTTACCGGAGGCGGCTGGCCGGCACCTAGTGCAGATTCCATCCGTACAATCAACCAGAACACTATTTTAATGAAAGGTCATGATTCACAGATAGAATTTGCTACAGCCCTATGGATGGAATGTGACGGTGAGCTGTTGAATCCTGTATCCCAGCTTCTTGTTAGAAATTGTACAGAAGTCACATTCTATCTGGCATCCTCCACATCAAACCGTTCTGAGGATCCTGTTTCCGAAGTGCTTCAGAAGCTGGAAGCAGCACATAAAAAGGGTTATGAAGCTTTACGTGAAGAGCATGTAAAGGATTTTTCAGCATTAATGAATAGATGTATATTGGATCTAGGACCGGCACCTTCTTTGCCAATAGATGAAAGAATTTCTGCACTTCGTAATGGAGCTCATGATCCTGCATTGGCTGCTCTGTATTTCCAGTTTGGACGCTATCTTATGGTCTCTGGCGGAAGAGAAAACAGCGAGGCATTGAATTTGCAGGGAATATGGAATGCAGAGTTTGTGCCCATGTGGGATAGTAAGTATACAATAAATATTAATCTGCAAATGAATTATTGGCCTGCTGAGATATGCAATCTGTCAGAGCTACATCTGCCATTAATGGATTTGCTGGAAAAAATGCACGAAAAGGGAAAAGAAACCGCAAGAGTAATGTATGGTATGAGAGGTATGGTATGCCATCACAATACCGACATTTACGGTGACTGCGCGCCACAGGACTGGTATATGGCTGCAATGCCATGGGTAACAGGGTCAGCCTGGCTTGGCTTGCATGTCTGGGAGCATTACTTGCATACAAAGGATCTCAATATACTTCAAAGAATGTATCCGGTATTGCGAGACATGGCTCTCTTCTATGAGGACTATCTGATGGAAGTTGATGGAAAGCTTGTTACCTGTCCGTCGGTGTCTCCTGAAAACAGATATATATTACCTGACGGATATGATACTCCAATCTGCGTTGCCCCTGCAATGGATAATCAGATACTCCGGGAGTTCTTTGCAGCATGTATAGAAATACAGCGACTTTTAGGTGTGGACAAGGAATTCTCTGAAAAGCTGGCGGAGATGATTAAGCGCCTTCCTGAGGATAAAATTGGATCCAAGGGACAGCTACTGGAATGGGATAAGGAGTATCCTGAGCTCACTCCGGGGATGGGACATATTTCTCATTTGTTTGGATGTTATCCGGGTAACCAGATTAATTGGCGCGATACACCAGATTTAATGAAGGCAGTGAGAAAATCTCTGGAACTCCGCGTTGAGAACAATGCAGGAAAGGGTGGCTGGCCATTAGCCTGGTTTATCAATATACATGCACGCTTACAGGACGGAGAGAAGGCAGACAGAGGCATCAAAGCAATGCTTACAGATTCCTCTTCAAAAAACCTGTTTAATTTTAGCTTGGTTTTTCAAATAGACGGTAATTTTGGTGTTACTGCAGGAATAGCTGAGTGTCTGCTTCAGAGCCATATTGCACTGCACTTCCTTCCAGCCCTGCCAACCTCTTGGAGGAGTGGAAGCGTAAAGGGGCTTGTGGCACGTGGTGCTCGAGAGATTGACCTGAAATGGGATGAAGGAAAGCTTACAGAAGCTGTTGTACGACCCAAATTCACAGGGACAATTGAGGTTGTTGGAGGCACTCTCAAGGTTATCTGCGGAGATTCACAGGTACAGACTAAGAAAACAGAAATAGGCTTCTCATTCCCGGCTGAGGGCGGAAAGACATATGTGCTTGTTCCGGCTGATATGAATTAAGCTAAAAAATAACGTAGCCTCACCATATAACATTTGATAGATATTCTTTTGTTAATGGTGAGGCATTTTATTTGTCGTTATGCTTTATTTCAGGTCATAAATAAGGAACTTAAACCAACTGAACTTGAGTGGCTACATCGAAATTATAGCAGGACAAATATCTTGTGTGTGTGTTGACATAATCGTAAATTCTAAAATTACTCTTTCCATAATGGCATCCCAGTTAGCTTAACGAACACACGTTCTATTTTATATTATATCCCCGAATAAGGAATTTACAAATGAAATTATTACAAAGATATTATATGGGAATGGCTAAATAGCTTTGGCGAAAACTTAAAATCAGAATTCAAAGGGGTATTTAAAATGTTGATATATGGTAAAAAGAAGGGTAGAATGGTAGACGGATAACATATATTCAATTGAAGAAGAATATCAGAAATATGTTACCTGTGATGAATTTGAAAAGAGGGTATTTGTTATGGCAGTGAAGAAAATGGTAAGATAGTATCTCAATGCCTCGGTAAAAAATAGGAAAAAGAGGTCTATTATATATGAAAAAATATAAATACGAAACACATGCTCATACATCTGAAGTAAGCAAATGCTCCAGAATATCTGCAGTTAAACTTGTACAGCTATACAAGGAATATGGATACAGCGGTGTTTGTATAACAGACCACTTCTTCAACGGAAATACTACTGTCCCCAGTGAGTTGTCCTGGTCAGAACGTGTTGAACTGTTTTGTAAGGGTTATCAATATGCTTACCAAGAGGGTCGGCGAATTGGAATAGATGTGTTTTTCGGCTGGGAGTATTCTTATCTGGGAACAGATTTGTTAACATACGGTCTTGATAAGGAATGGCTGCTCAGCCATCCTGAAGTGCTCAGTATTGATATAAATCAGTATTGTGATCTTGTACACAAGTATGGAGGATTTATTGTTCATGCTCACCCGTTTCGCGAGGCTGAATACATGGATATGATCAGATTATTGCCTAGAAAGGTGGATGCTGTTGAAACAGATAATTCATGCAGAACTGATTTTGAAAATAAATTGGCCAAGCAATACTCTGATAACTACAACCTGTTAAAAACGGCAGGCTCAGATAATCATAGCGGCAAGCTCGAAAGATTTTCAGGCTTGCAACTTTCAAGGCCGTTGAAGAATGTAAATGATATGGTTAACTCCATCAGAAAGGGTGAAGCAGCCTTGTTCTCTAATTATGTGAATTTTTAGAATGTGTGAACATTTAAGATAAGTGCATTTTAAATAAGCATTTAAAACAAGTACATGGATTTAAATATAGAAAATAAAATTGTAAATATAGTTTTACATTATAACTTAAGATTTTTCAATATTTAATATAGAATGGTATTAATTTATTTGTAATTAGGTTTAACCCACCATTGGGGTCAAATTGGGGTCAATGAAGAAAAGGAGAACTATATGCTTATAAGACAAGAACAACCCGCCGATTACGATGAAATTTATGAACTTGTGAAGAAATCATTTGCTACATCAACTAATGACGGGGAATGGGATTATTTGAATGAGGTCAGGGAAAAAGATACCTTTATTCCAGAGCTATCACTGGTTGCAGAAAACGATGACGGGAAATTGGTAGGGCAGATTGTGTTATATAAATCAAATATAACTGCACCTGATAAAGTTTATACAGAACTGTTGCTATCTCCCATAAGTGTTCACCCCGATTTTTTTCGGAAGGGCATTGCCCGCGCAATGATGATGGAGGCTTTCCGAATTGCAAAAGATATGGGATTTACTGCTGTATTCCTCTGCGGTGATCCGGAATTTTATCACAAGTTTGGTTTTAAGGGGACTTATGAATATGGAATATTCCATATTGCCGATAAAACCAAAAAGGCTGAGTGGTGCATGGCTCTTGAATTGATACCGGGTGAACTGGCGGGGAAAGCCGGAACTGTTGATATACAATAATTAAATGCTAGACCAGGAGCTTTACATGAAAAAATATAACGTAAATTTAGCTGATTTTACTTCCAGGGGACAGGTTGAATGTGAATTAAGGAATAACATACTTTTTATAACAAATAAGCGTTCTATACCCACTCAGCGCTTTGATGCGGAACATTTGTCCATAAACTCATATACGGGGTTGCCCGGTAAATACAAATTACCCATGCAAATTGATATTACAGCGAAAATAGATGCTCCCGGCATGTATATACTTATAGGCAACGGACATGTTAATTTCGGTACCTTATGGTCCGATAACAGACGTATTGATGATATTTCAGCTCCAAACAGGAAAACGAAATGCTTTCACAATTCTATTCCTATGAAGGAATTTGTCGAATTATCTTTGATTTTCGACATAAAAGAAATGCAGATACTTATTAACGGCGAGGAAAGGTACTATTCACAAAAAGAAAGATATATGAAGGCTCCGGTATTCAAAGAGATGAATAGGGATGGTTTTGAAATAAAAATTACCTGCGATAAGCTGGTGAATTTGTGTATTGATTCAGTTTACATAACGGAGTATGACAATGCGTGCGGAATTGTTCATTCTGAAATGGAACTACCGGCTGCAGTTATAAAAAACATCGCTATTGCTGCCGGGGAAAAACCGACCTTTGAGAAATGTATATCACTCCTGCCCGAGAGTATTAAGAGGGAAATTATTAGTATTGATGAATACCTAAAGTCCTCAAAGCTATTGAAATTTAAAAGGCAGCTTGAGAAGAACGGAAATAAAATAACATATTTAGCTGCTGAGTATGGCTTGTCCTATGCTATATATTTAAGTAATGATATTTTTGATCACTCTTTACAATGGTACTTAATAACCAAGGGTAAGCCTGAGACCTGGCATCGAAAAGCCAACATGCTGGAAAAAACTCTGGACAGCCTTGCAAGGAAAATTCCTGATTTTGCAGATCGTATGTTTAACAATTTGGAGGAATGTGTAGGATGTTATAAAATCTGCCTGGCACGAACCAAATATAAGTTTAATAATAAGCAGAAAGCTGTTTGTCATGGAAAGTTGAAATTTAAAATGTGCGTTTCCGGCTTTGAGGATGTCCGTACTTTTATAAATGAAGTTAGTAATCTTGTATAGAAACCAACACTATAATTTGAATCTGAACAGGTAGCTTTATTAAAAGGGAGGATGAGATATGGCTAGAGTCCTTGTAATAAGTGCTCCATTTACTGGACATGTAAATCCCACACTTCCACTAGTTGCAGAACTTATAAGACGTAGACATAATGTGAGTTTCATAAATGCACCAAGATGGAAAAATAAAATTGAGGATGTAGGAGTAAAGTTCATTCCGTATTCACATTTTCCAGATAACTTATCCCAATTGCAAGAACTAAAAAAATGCTTTTTCGGGGCTTATAACGCCGCATGGTTGAAGATTTACAGATAGGGAAACAGGTGACAGGCTTGACTTGCCTATGTTCTGCAAAAAAAATATATATGAAAACCATGGATGTATTGAATGACCCATCAATAAAGACAAACTCTAAAGAATTTATGAATAAGGTCCGCGCGGATATTGGTGTTTCGGGAATTGCAGATAAAGTTGAGAAGGTATTGCAGAAATTAGATTAAAGAGTAAAGGGAAAGCGTATTTGAACGATAAAGTAATCTCTGTTTCAGAAAATGAAGATATATCAAATTGTCTGGTAGTTTTCGGGTTTAGTGCAAATTTTAAGAATAATCAGAGATACTATGGGGAATGGAGTTATCATTACGGTCAATGAATATAGTTACACAATTATTACTGCTCACAAGGAAAAGAGACATATATGGAAAAAATATTAATCATTGAAGATAACAGAGATGTTAATAATATGCTGGCAGAGGTTCTCGTAAATGCGGGCTATGACATTTATCAGGTATATACCGGTACAGACGGAATCAATGAAATAAAAACACGGCAATACGCCTTGATAATTCTGGATATTATGCTTCCGTATAAAAGCGGAGATGAAATATTAAAAGAAGTAAGAGGTTTTTCAGATATTCCTGTTATTATTATTTCAGCAAAGGACATGATCGGAACTAAAATTGATCTTTTGAAAATGGGAGCTGATGACTATATTACCAAGCCCTTTGATCTGGGAGAGGTTGCAGCAAGGGTGGAGGCCAATCTGCGGCGTTACCGCAAACAGTCTGCTACCGAAATGATCTTGCACTATGGGGATATGGTACTGGATGATAACGCCAGGAGGATTACAGTAAACAATAAAGAACTCGATCTGACCGCAAAAGAATATCAGATTCTGGAACTAATGTTAAAGAACAGGGGAAAGGTATTCACCAAGGCAAATTTGTACGAAACGGTTTGGCAGGATACTTACCTTGGAGATGATAATGCCGTGAAAACACATTTGAGCAATCTCAGAAGTAAGCTAAAAGCTGCCAATCCAGGTAAGGAGTATATTGAAACTGTATGGGGACTTGGCTATCGGTTGTATAAAGACTCATGAAGATGACAGGGAATAAGTATCGGTTTTGTGGAATACATTAAAAACTTATCGAATTCTTTACAATTTTCTTTTGTATCTTAACCTTTTCTAAACCTTCAGTATTTATAATAAACTCAAAGAAGAGTAATCCATTTAGACTATGGAAGAGTTGTAGAAAGGACAGGTGAAAGAGATAGATGAAAAATTATGTTCTTAAAACAGACAACCTGACTAAAAGATATAATGGCGTGGATGTTTTGCAGGGAGTATCAATGACTTTGGAAGCCGGTAAAATATATGGTCTGATAGGTCAGAATGGGGCCGGGAAAACAACACTGATGCGAATTGCCTCAGGACTTGCATTTCCTACAATTGGCAGTATAGAACTTTTTGGTCAGACAGGCAGCTCAAATTTGCAGTTGCAAAGAAAAAGGATAGGCTGTATGATCGAGTATCCAAGTCTTATTCCGTATATGTCTGCAAAGGAAAATCTCAAGTATCACAGAATAATTCAGGGTATTCCCAATAAAGACATTGAACAGGAGTTGCTAAATATGGTCGGGCTGGGTAATACAGGCAAGAAACAGGCCAGGAATTTTTCCCTGGGTATGAAACAGCGCCTTGGTATTGCTATAGCTTTACTGGGAAATCCGGAACTATTGATATTGGATGAACCCATCAACGGTCTGGACCCCTTGGGAGTAGTAGAAATAAGAAAACTGATATACAAGCTGTGTGAGGAACGTCAGATGACTATTCTCATTTCAAGCCATAATCTGCCAGAGCTATATCAGGTAGCAACCGACTATATAATTATCCATCACGGTGTGATAAAAAAGACTATAACCCAGGCAGAACTGGATGAAAGCTGTAAACATCACATACTTATAGGTTGTGATCAACCAGAGAAGCTTGTCAGTGTACTGGAGCTGCAGCTAAATACTACAAATTACAAAGTTATGCCTGACAAGACGGTTAAACTCTATGATTACCTTGATGACAGAGAAACAGTAGCTAGAGCTTTATTTGACAACGGAATTGTAATTACTGAGTTCTCTATACAGGGGGATACACTTGAAAACTACTTTATTTCAGTGATAGGGGGTGACCGTAATGCTTAATATGATTCATGCAGACTTATATAAAATGTATAAATCTTCGGCAATAAAGATTTTATTTGGAATTTCCGCTATATGTGCACTGATAATGACAATTATGGCATATATGATTCCATTGGGTAAAATAGATATTGGAAACTCAGGAATAGGTTTCTTATTCTCCGATATAAACGTAACAAGCATTTTGGGTGCAGCCATGGCTGGGATATTTATATGTAGTGATTTTGAGAATAAATCAATTCATCAAGCTATTACCGGCGGCTGCGGAAGAGGCACCATTATTGTGGGAAAGGCAATTTCCTTTTTCTGTGCAATAGCATTTATCACTATACCGTATGCTGTTGCTGTAGGAATTGGTTTAGGGACTGGGAATAAATACAGTATGGGCAGTTTAGGTTTGGGCTTTCTAAATTTACTTACTCAAGGTGATGGTAAAGCTTTAGAGGCCGGAGAAATCCTCAAGCTTCTGGTGGTTATGCTTACTTTGGTTATTGTATATATAGCACAGCTTAGTCTTTGTGTGCCATTAGCTGTATCAATTAAGAAGCCGGTAGCTGTAGTAGCTCTTTATTACGGATTTACAATTTTAACTCCCCAGCTTCAAAGACTGGCAGAGAATTCTCCAATGCTGAAGGATATAACTTTACTTACACCCTTCGGATTAGAAAATACTTTATTAAACATCGGTTCGGGAATAGATAATATAGTAAAGGCTTTTACAGTAAGTATTATTTTTATAGCACTTATGTTATCTATAACGTATTGGCTATTTAGAAAGGTCGAAGTAAAGTAACACTCGAAATAATTAATGTAAGGAGCTGATAAGACTGGCAGCAGTGATTGGAATATTAATTGTAACAGTTGTATTATTAATAACGTATATAATACTTCTTCAGCTCCAGCTGCGAAGTA
Source organism: Bacillota bacterium (assembly GCA_023431385.1). GTDB lineage: Bacteria > Bacillota > Clostridia > Acetivibrionales > DSM-1351 > Ruminiclostridium. Next base: position 30,170 of record JAEYWA010000274.1, read on the forward strand.
TTAACCGACAGCTTGCAAGGAGGTTGGAGGGTAATACAAGGCAGCCTGTCAGTCTGGAATTGATAAACCCTGAACTAAACAGGTTAACTTCCAATATAAACAAGTGCCTAAAGGCGGAGGAAATCCTCCGTCTTGAAAGCCTTCGAGAAGAAAAAAAATTTAAAGAGTTAATTGCAAACATATCTCACGATTTAAGAACTCCTCTTACCGCAATAAAAGGCTACCAACAGCTTCTGGAAAGCTCTGAGCTTTCTGCCGAGCAAGCAAAAAAACTTCAGATAGCTCAAAAATATTCTGATGAATTGGGTAGCTTAATTCAGAACTTTTTTGAATACTCATACCTTGTGAATGCAGATTATAAGTTGAATAAAGAACGTATAAACTTGACCAATTTAGTTGCGGAATGTCTAGCGGCAGCGGTAACCTCCTTTGAGGAGCGCAGACTTTCAGTATTGTTTGAAGAGGCATCGGCTATATATGTCATGGCCGACAATGGAATGACTACACGTATTATTCAAAATCTTATCCGTAACTGTGCCGCTCATTCAGTTGGAGATATTAGGGTTACGGTTTCAGCCTCTGACAAGGGGATTGTAACCTTTGAAAATCCTGTAAAAGATGCTGCTGAGATTGATGTAAACCGCATTTTTGAACGCTTCTATACGGTTGATAAATCCAGGAGCAAAGCTTCCACCGGCTTGGGACTATCCATAGTTAAGCACTTAACGGAACAGATGGGCGGCACAGTAGGTGCAAGTTTAGTTGGAAATCATCTTGCAATACGGGTGGAATTTCCTTTACATCATTGAAAGAGGATAAGAAAAGTGAACAACCTATACAGAGATATGGTAAACTTAATGTTAAGGATATAAATAGGGACCTGCATCTAAGATGCAGGTCCCTATTCAGGAAAGGAGTTTTTTCTTTATTTGGAGGGGGTCACTTTATTACTGCCCCCAAGTAACCTATTTCTTATTTACATATAGTTTATCTTATACTGCATTGTGAACAAACGAAGCAATTGAATCAAGTGGAATGTCAGTTACCGAACCAACAGAGTAAACAGGGAATCCATCAAAGCCACCGGCGAATTTCCCTTTTCCGCCTCCTCCGAAGCCGGAGCCTCCATAACCGCTTCCACATCCGAAATTGCCACCGTAGAACCCATTGTCCCCGCCACAGGAACCTGTACCATGATTGCCCATTCCGTTGCACGCATTACCGAGAGCGCATCCAGGGGCTGGTCCTATTCTGGTTATTAATCTTACAAAACATTCATTAACAGACAGTATTACACCTGTAAAGCCCGAGCCCGACTGTCCGCCGCTTTTGGTAAAGATGGTGACCGTTTCTCCGACATAATTGCATAGCAGAGATTCGAAATTGCCGCCACTAAAATTGTTTGACATCAAATTACATCCTTTCTTGATTATTTATATCAACTAATACATTATTATGTAAACAAAATTGAAAATGTTACAATTTTGTGTATAAAAGAAAAAATTTTGTCAAAATAAATTCATATAAAATTGGGTTTTTCAATAATAAAAAAAGGTCTATTATATAGATTTGTTGATTAGAAATTATGAGGTATAAATTCTCATATAGACCGGAAGCCATATATTTTTGGTCCGAAGGTACAACGCTGCAAAAAACTTTATTTTTGTCATTTAGCTATCCCTCATATATAATTATTTTATATTATTTACCATTTAAAAAGTAATACGATTCTATGAGTAGAAAGTATGATAGAATAATTTTCGGTGTGGTTTTATAAATATGCTTTTATAAAAATTTAAAATTTAAGAAATATTCATAGCAAAAGAGGATGGGAGACATAATGATACGTTTTAATTGTGATTATAGTGAAGGTGGACACCCTAAGGTGCTGCAGAAATTAGTTGAAACAAATATGGAGCAGACTGCCGGCTACGGGGTTGACCCGTACTGTAAAAAAGCCGCAGAGCTCATCAGAAGAAAATGCGGCCGTGAAGATATTGATGTACATTTTCTGGTTGGAGGAACTCAGACAAACCTGACTTTTATTACTTCAGCATTAAGGCCGCATCAGGGTGTTATATCTGCCGATACGGGTCATATCAATACACACGAATCAGGTGCTATTGAAGCAAACGGGCATAAGGTGCTGTCTCTGCCGGCAGTCAACGGGAAGCTGACAGCTCAGGCTATAGAGGAATATTATATGTCGCATATCAATGATGAAAACCATGAGCATATGGTACAGCCCGGGATGGTATATATATCAAACCCAACTGAACTTGGAACTATATACAGCAAAGCCGAACTGTCAGCTATAAGTGAAATCTGTAAAAGAAACGGGTTGTTTTTATATTTGGATGGTGCCCGCCTGGGTTATGCACTCTGTGCTGAGGACAATGACCTTGAGCTAAGGGAGCTTTCACAGCTATGTGATGCTTTTTATATCGGAGGTACCAAAATCGGTGCACTTTTTGGAGAAGCCCTGATTTTGTGCAGTGATACGCTGAAGAGGGACTTCAGATATATTATTAAGCAGAAGGGTGGAATGCTTGCCAAGGGGAGACTTCTTGGAGTGCAGTTTTGTGCGCTGTTTGAGAAGGATTTGTATTTTGAGATGGCAAGCCATGCAAATAATATGGCTTCTCTGATAAAGGATGCTTTTAAAAGAAACGGTTACAGCTTCCTTGTAAACTCTACTACCAATCAACAGTTTCCAATAATACCTGATAAAACTCTTTTAATACTTAAAGAGAATTTTGAATATTCCTTTTGGGAGAAAATAAACGAAAATACTAGTGCAGTCCGTTTTTGTACGAGTTGGGCAACCAGACAGGAGGCCGTACAGCTGCTAATAGACGAAATAGATAAACTGGGACAGATAATATAACAGATTATGTATTACAAGATAAATAAAGCGGTAACTGAGAGATAGAATATACAAATAAACATATGAAAGTGAAGAAAATATGACAGCAGCTAATTTTAGCGATTACCATTTAAGCAGTGAGCTTATCAAAGCTATTGAAATATTGAATTATAAAAATCCCACAAAGGTTCAGCAAAAGGTCATTCCAGCTTTATTGAACGATCGGGATATAATTGTGAAATCCAGGACCGGTAGCGGAAAAACGGCGGCTTTTGCCATCCCGTTTTGTCAAATGGTGGAGTGGGAGGAGAACAAGCCTCAGGCATTAGTAATTACTCCAACCAGAGAATTAGCCATACAGGTGAAGGAAGATATATTTAATATAGGCAGATTCAAGAGAATAAAAGTTTCAGCCATATATGGCAAGTCTCCTTTCTATAATCAGGAGAAGGAACTTAAGCAAAAAACTCACATTGTTGTGGGAACACCCGGCCGTATTATAGATCATTTGGAAAAAGCAACACTTGATACATCAAATATTCGTTATCTTGTTATAGATGAAGCTGACGAAATGCTCAATATGGGATTTATAGAACAAATTGAAGCCATAATCAGGCAAATCCCTGAAGATAGAGTCACAGTCCTGTTATCTGCAACTATGCCCAAAGGAATAGTGGAATTATGCGGTAAGTATATAAAAGAACCGGAAATGGTTGAGGTTGAGGAGCAAAACACAACAGCAGCCAGGATTGAGCAGGTAAAATATATTGTCGAAGCAAAAGGAAAATTGAAATTACTCAAAGATATTTCAGTAGTTGAGAATCCTGAAAGCTGCATAATTTTCTGTAATACCAGGCAAATGGTAGATGCTTTGCAACACGAACTCGCCATAAATAGATATTCCTGTCAAAAAATACATGGCGACATGGATCAAAGAGATAGACAGCGAGTGATGAATGACTTTAAACTGGGATATTTCAGATATCTCGTAGCAACAGATGTAGCCGCCAGAGGAATTGATATAGAAAATATATCTCTGGTAATTAATTATGATGTCCCTCAGGACAGTGAGAGCTATGTGCATAGAATAGGTAGAACCGGTCGTGTGAATAACACAGGAAAAGCTATAACTTTTGAAACCGATGCTGATGAAAAGTATATTAAAGCTATTGAACAGTATATTGGAAAGGAAATTTCGTTGGGATTGCTTCCTGATAAAGAGACTGTAAGCAGCTTAAGAGAGCAATTTAATGAAAAAATGGCTAGTGCTCCTGCTTTAAAAGAAGCTAAAGGAGCAGGCCTAAGTAAAGAAATTATGAAACTGCACATAAATGCAGGTAAAAAGACAAAAATGAGGCCAGTTGATATAGTTGGAACTCTCTGTAATATAAAGGGTATGACGGCTGAAGATATCGGCATTATTAATATAGCTGATGTTTCGACCTTTGTTGAAATACTAAACAACAAAGGAGAACTTGTTTATAGAGAACTTCAGAAAACTCCTATTAAGGGAAGGCTCAGGAGGGTTAGCAAAACAGAGGTGTAAAGGTAATAATAAACATTCATAAATTGTACGTAAAAGGGTACAAAACGTGTGGTCAAAAATAAAAGTCTAAGATAACATATTAATATCAAAAAATTATGTAGCGGGCGTTATGCATCGCAATCTATCAGGAGGCTTTTAATGAATCTGGCTATTCAACAAAAAACAAGTAATCGTTGGATCCCCGTAATCGCAAGTATCGCAATTCAAATGTGTTTAGGAACTGCTTACATCTGGAGTGTATTTCAATCGTTCCTTATTAAAGGCAAAGCTACTCCCGACGCTTTATTTGACTGGCCTGCAACGCATGGCACTCTGGCTTATGCGTTACTGTTAGGAGTATTAACCTTTGGAAGTACCATTGGGGGAAGAATTCAAGATAAAATAAAGAATCCACGACCTGTTATAATCGCTGGAGGCATTGTAATGGGAATCGGATTCTTTATTGCACAATTCACAACTGAGTCAACTCCCTGGTTGTTATGGCTCTCATATGGCGTATTAGGAGGTTTTGGTATGGGTATGGCTTATACTACTACCATTTCAACCTGTCAAAAGTGGTTCCCGGACAAAAGAGGTCTGGTAACAGGAATAATTGTCGCAGCTCTTGGTTTCGGAGGTTTGATTTTCACACCGGTTTCAGAAGCTTTAATTGCAAATATAGGAGTGCTTAAGACCTTTGCAGTATTAGGAGGCATATTTATTATTGTTACTTTAATAGGATCAATGTTTATTAAAAATCCTCCTGAGGGCTTTACACCTGCAAACTGGACACCTTCAGTAAAAAATGGCGGACAGATAGTTCAGAATTATTCACCGGGTGAGGTTATCAAAATGCCTCAGTTCTATCTGGTAACCTTGGCACTTATGTGTGCAACTGCGGCAGGTTCTATGATGATCCCCATGGCTAAAATCCTTGGTTTACAGCCTGACAGCGGGTTGACAACGGGAGCTGCGGTGGCAGGCGTAATGATTATATCGGGCTGCAACTCATTCGGCCGAGTATTTTGGGGTTGGGTTTCAGACAAGCTTGGCAGAAAGCAGACAATACTAATACTTTTGCTATTAACAGGTATTTCAATTATCACAGTATCCTTTGCAAAAGCATATTTAATGCTCGTTATAATAGCAATCATAGGCTTCTCATATGGAGGCTTCCTCGGAGTATTCCCAGCATTGACAGCAGACTTCTGGGGCACAAAAAACGGAGCGCAAATATATGGCATGGTTCTTCTTGGCTTTGGCGTAGGTGCAGTCGCATCCTCTTACATAGTAGCTTACTTCAGTAAGACAAAAGACTTTTCAACAGCATTTACAATAGCCGCTATCGCTTCAGTGGTTGGTATATTGATAATATCACTTGTAAAAATTCCAAGAAAAAAGGAATAATCATCTAAATTGAAAAAGCCGCTTTTGCATGGTATTCCGGCTATTTGCCGGTCATTGCAAAAGCGGCTTTTTTACTAAAAATGGTCAATAGATACACGCCGTTCATTTATAAAAATTATTAAGAAAAGATGAAAATTAAAAGAATTTTGTCTAAGAAAGTAAGTGACAGCCTTCGACAGATTATTCAAAAAGAAAAAGGTATTATAGATTAATATGAAATATATTGTTTTATGCAAAGAAGAGTAGGGTGAATATGCTGACGTTCAGTTATGTTGAGATTAATTTGATTGCTGTCACTATTTTGATTATTATTTTCTTTAATATAAGGAACAAAAAAGATAGATACCTGTATGATCAGAAGCTTTTCAGCCTATTATTATTCTTTAATACGTTGATTCTGCTGTTTGATACTCTCACATGGGTCTTCAACATGAGAATCGGTGAAACTGCAAGATATATCAATATAGTTTCTAATACCATCTATTATATGCTAAACCCTGTACCTTGCATGATATGGGCTCTTTATGCGGATTTCAATATATAAAAAATGAACATCGGATTAAGAGGATAAGTATACCACTTTGCATTCCTGTACTATTTAATGCTATCCTTACCGTGTTGAGCCCTTTTAAGGAATTTTTATTTTATGTTGACACCAACAACAGCTATCATAGGGGTGATTTATTTCTTATAATGTGTGTTATCAACTGCTCTTACTTTGTAGTTACCTTTATTAAGCTTATTAAACGAAAAAACAAGCTTGAAAGAAATCAATTCATTGCTCTTGTTACCTTTGCTGTTCTGCCGTTTCTAGCTGCGATTCTTCAAATAATGTTTTATGGAATTTCTGTTATTTGGGTCTCTATGGCTCTTTCGATGCTTTTTGTTTTTGTGCACATTCAGAATAATCAGCTGTATACTGATTATCTTACACGGGTGTATAATCGCAGACAGCTGGATAATTACCTTTATCAGAAAATAAAGCACAGGGTACACAACACTAAATATCTTGCAGGCATAATGATTGATGTTAACTCCTTTAAGCAGATCAATGACCTCTACGGGCATACGGCTGGTGACAATGCCTTAATATGTGTAGCCGACATTCTTAAAAGGAGCTTCAGAAAGAATGATTTTATTGCGAGATATGGCGGTGATGAGTTTGTAATAATTGTTGAAA